>JBCBZX010000098.1:0-9924 GCA_039815105.1 Pseudomonadota bacterium | reverse complement strand
GCCCCCCACATTCCTCAACCAACCGATGACATCAGTTCATCTGCTTTTTCACCTGGGCGATTGAAGCCTTAATCATGTCATCCGCCTTGGAGCCGGATGCGCGCTCCGAGATAATTGCCGCAGCGGCTGATACGGCCCGGTCAACAGCAGCGGCCTTAACTTCATTGACGGCGTCAGCCTCAGCCTGGGCGATCTTCTGTTCTGCCATGGCCGTTCTGCGAGCGATGAACTCTTGGGTTTTACGCTCCGCTTCGTCGCGGATGGCCTTGGCCTCGCGCTTTGCGGCAGACCGGATCGCTTCAGCTTCTTCCTCGGCTTCCCGGCGCTTCTTCTGGAAACTGGCCAGAAGCATCTGCGCCTCCTCCCTTTCCTGACGCGCATCATCGAGCTGCTGTCGAATGCCATCGGCCCGTTTGTCCAGGCTGCCACCGATGGTTTTGTGGACACCAAGATAGCCAATCAGCGCCAAAAAGACGATGAGGCCAACCAAGGACCAGAAGGTCGCATCAAACTGAAAGCCGCCAGCTTCACCGGCTGCGGATGCAAGAAAAAGCAGCTGCATGGCTTCAGTCTCCCTTGGTCTGTTTCAGCGCAGCTGTCAGCTCCGCTTTGGTGACGGACCCACCCACAAGCGCAGTCACGATGGATCTGGCAGTTTCTTCTGCGATGCCGTCAACCTCGCTCAGCGCACTGGTGCGGATCGCCTGAATGCGCGCTTCGCTTTCCGCCAACTTGCTGTCCAAAGCCGCTTCAGCCTCGGAGCGCTGGGCACTCGCTTCGCTCGCAGCAGCGTCTTTCGCTTCGTTGGCGATTTTGGCGGAAGCAGAACGGGCATCTGCCAGCTCTTGCTCATACGCGGCTGTCGCCACAGCCGCCTCTTCGCTCAGCCGCGCAACTTCATCCAGGTCCTGGCTGATGCGCTGGGCGCGGTCCTCGAGAATTCCACCGATGCGCGGCAACGCGACTTTGGACATCACGTAGTAGAGAACACCGAACGTCAGTGCGAGCCAAAACAATTGCGACGCGACGTAAGTCGGGTCGAACGGCGGAAACGCGTCGCTGGCTGCGGACGCGACCTCAGCGGTTTCCGCATCAGCTGCCTGTGCTGGAGTGATGAACATCAAGCCACCTCTGGATACCGCCACCAGCTGAAAGCCAGCCACAGCGGTTCTTAACTCTGAATACCGAAACTGCAAATGCTGGCGGGCGCACTGCGCCCTCCAGCCGTCACGGCGGATTGTATTGCTTAGACTGCGAAAAGCAGCAGAAGCGCAACGAGCAGTGAGAAAATGCCCAGAGCCTCTGTCACGGCGAAGCCGAAGATGAGGCGGCCGAACTGGCCATCTGCGGCTGACGGGTTGCGAAGAGCGCCCGCCAGGAAGTTACCGAAAATGTGGCCCAGGCCGATGCCTGCGCCCGCCATGCCGACGCATGCGATGCCGGCGCCGAGATATGCTGCTGCTTGTGCTTCCATGGGAACTCTCCTTGAGAAACTTATAAGTTGGGTAGTGTGGGTTTACTGAGCTGAACTGAGGATCAGTGGCTCGGATGGATTGCGTCGTTGAGATACATGCACGTCAGCACGGCAAAAACATATGCCTGCAAAAATGCAACGAGAAACTCGAGTGCCGTGATCGCGATGGTCATGCCAAAGGCCAAAATGGCCGGCAGCGCACCGACAACGCCAAGGCCCAACAGGCTGACCACAAAGCCGGCAAACACCTTAAGCGTGATGTGGCCCGCCAGCATGTTTGCGAACAGTCGAACAGAAAGGCTGATGGGCCGCGAAAGGAACGAAATAACCTCGATCATCACCACCAGCGGCACCAATATACCGGGCACGCCATCAGGCACGAACAGACCGAGGAACTTCATCCCGTTTTTGTAGAAGCCATAGATGATGACGGTGAGGATAACGACCATCGCCAGGGCAAATGTAACGATAAGATGACTTGTGACCGTAAAGAAGTAGGGGAACATGCCAAACAGGTTGGCGATCAGAACGAACATGAACAGTGAGAACACCAGCGGGAAGAACTTCATCCCCTCCCTACCAGCCGCATCCCGCAGCATGTTCGCCACAAACTCGTAGCTCATCTCCGCCAGAGACTGCATCCGACCAGGAATGAGCCCACGGCCACCGGTCGACAGAAGAAGAAACGCACAGGTCGTCGCCACCGTCACCGTCATAAAGAGCGCCGAGTTGGTGAAAGACAGATTTAGCCCGCCAATTTCCAACGGCAGGATTTCGCTGATTTTAAACTGCGAGATTGGATCGTTCGCCAAGGATCGCCCACCCAAATTCGCGGTCTCGATTGAGACCGACACTTCATTTGGGACTGGCCATACCTTCCGCTCGCAAGACATTCAAGATGCCAGCGCCAAACCCAAGCATCAAAAACGCAATAAAGAACCATGGCAGGGTGCCAAAAACCCAGTCGAGACCCCAACCAATGGCGGCGCCCACAAGGATACCGGCCACGAACTCAGATGCCAGTTTCAAGCCCCGCGCCCAGCCAGCAGAATCACCTCTGCGGGCATCTTTTTGATTTTGTTTATCTATTTCAGCGTTTCGGGCTGCAACCTTGTCTTCCAACGCCATGCGCCGGCGCTGCAACTCATCCATGGTTGGCTCATCAGCGTCCTTTGGATCAGACATGCCTATGACCAGCCGCCATTGATTGAGCGATAGAAAATATGTTTTCCGATACGTGTCAGCCGCGTCATTTTGCGCGCCCAGCGGGGTCGTACATAAGTCGCATGGTAGTGGGTGGACGATCCAACTTCGTCCAACCAGATTTTGCCAGAGGTGGTCGCAGACGCAACTTCCACAATGTCACGATAGAGCTTGGGGTTGCCGATGCGATCCCGAATTCGGTCGCAGGCAAAGGAGAATTGGCATCGATTGCGCCAGTTGCGGTTTTGGTAGACTACGCCACAAATCGTGCCGGGAAAGGCCGGATTGCGCACGCGGTTCAAAATCACTTGAGCCACTGCGGCCTGGCCCCGCACGGGCTCCCCCCGCGCTTCAAAATAAATGCCCTCTGCCAGACATTTTTGCTGCTTTCCCGAAAATGCATAAACGGGAAGCGGATTCTTCACCCAGCCATGATCGCGCTTGCCAGCGGGCGGCACAAACCGCTTCGGTTTTGCAGGCTCAACCAGAATTGCGTCAAACGGCGAGTCGCTTGTGTAGTCAGGTTCTGGTGCGTAGCCCAATACATATTCATCACCGGGCCCTGTCACCAGGCTCGCAAGCATTGTTGGCACCGCAGCGCGGGCACGCCGGATCGGCGCTTCCTTTATGTGGAAGGTTGTCGCGACTTCAATCTTTTGGTCTGCCGTCAGAGTTTGGCCCTTGGTACCAGCTTTCAATGCACCGGCCTTCAGTTTGGGCGCGGCATCAGGCACGAAGCGGGCTACACTTTTGCCCGCCGCATCAGGCCCGCTGAGCAGGGAGGCCGACTTAACAAGTGAGCCAGCGCGGAACACCGGCGGCGCCTGGTCGTGAAGGCGCTGGACGACGCGGTCACCCTTAATGGCTTCATTGGCGCGCTGTGGCCCAAGATCGGGGGCAGCCATACCCTGAATGGCAATCGCGCCGGCGCCATCCATGGAGAGCGCGCGGCCGGTCTTGCCTCTGACACCGCCTGTGTTGCCAATGCCGCCCGTGATTTCGGAGTCCACATTGCGCAGATCGAACGTTGCGGCGTGAACCGAGCCCACCGGTGCTGCGGTCACCACATGGGACCAGCGTTCGGCATCCGACAGGTTGGTCAACACGCGCGCAGCCGCATCCTGATGCGCAACTGGCTGAGCAAGAAACGCCAATATTGCTATAGATCCCACCCCGGCTGCGAGGTGGCTGCGGCCCAAATGACCAGCAGATTGAGCTGGCGTGTGTAGGCGCTGGAGCGCAGAAACGGCGCTCAACAATGAAAAATAGGTCTTCGGCACGAACAACTCCAAACACGATATCCGTTTCACCGCGAAAGAGAATAAATCGGTAACCCTAATTGCCGGTAAACGCGGCGAGCCCATGGCCGATTAGCGGCCAGAAGTTGGTTTCTTGTGCCTGAAACTCGATTTGAAATCCGGCTTTAGATTGATCAGTTGTTGCGCTTCTTACGGTTTGCATAGGGATTGTCGGCCTTGCGCATGTAAAGGCGGATAGGCGTCCCAATCAGACCGAAATCCTCCCGCAACCCATTTATCAGATAGCGTGAATATGCCGTTGGCAGACCCTCAGGCCGCGAGCATGACACCATAAAGGTGGGCGGACGGGTTTTGGCCTGCGTCATGAACTTAAGGCGGATGCGGCGCCCACCGACGGCAGGCGGAGGATGGTGGTAGATCTGATAGTCCAACCATTTGTTCAGCCGCGCTGTCGAAATGCGCCGGTTCCATGTGGCGTAGGAGGTGAAAATCGAGTCCATCAATTTTTCGAGGCCGGAGCCGGTTTGGCCGGAGATCGGCACGGCCCGCACGCCACGCACTTGGGGCAACAGGCGCTCAGTTTTTTCGCGCAAGTCAGCCAGATGGGCCTGGCGGTCTTCAATCAAATCCCATTTGTTAAAGGCCAGCACCAAGGCCCGCCCTTCACGCACGACAAGGTCGGCGATCTGCAGATCTTGTTTCTCAAATGGAATGGTGGCGTCGAGGACCACCACAACCACTTCTGCAAACTTCACCGCCCGCAGACCATCGGCGACGCTGAGCTTTTCTAGCTTCTCACTCACCCGGGCTTTGCGGCGCATGCCTGCGGTATCGAAGAGTTTGAGCGATCGCTCAGCCCCCTGATGCTCCACCTTGAGCTCCACAGAAATGGAATCACGCGTGATGCCGGCTTCCGGGCCGGTCAACAGGCGGTCTTCGCCCAATAGCTCATTTATGAGTGTCGACTTGCCCGCATTGGGCCGCCCCACCACCGCAATACGCAGAGGCCGGTCAGGGTCGATGAACGTGCCGTCATCATCTTCCACATCTTCGCCCAGTTCCACCTCGACTTCCGCTTCATCACCTTCGTCAATATCATCGGTGGCGAAAGCTCGCTCCTCGCCCATTTCACTGACGATGGCGTCGAACAGATCATGGATTCCTTCGCCATGCTCTGCGGAGATCGGTATGGGTTCCCCAAAACCAAGCGAGAAGGCATCGTAATAGCCTTCATCGCCTTGCTTGCCTTCAGCCTTGTTGGCTACCAGCGCAAAGGGTGTGCCGGAGCGGCGCAACATGGTGGCAAAGACCTTATCATCCGGCGTTATGCCGGCTCGTGCATCCACGAGAAACAGACACATGTCCGCTTCTTTGATGGCGAACTCGGTCTGCTCACGCATACGGCCTTCAAGGCTGTCTTCATCCACCTCTTCAAGGCCCGCCGTGTCGATCACTTCGAAGGTCAGATGAGCGATGTGAGCCGTACCACTGCGGCGGTCGCGGGTTACACCCGGCGTGTCATCCACAAGCGCCAGACGCTGGCCAACAAGCCGGTTGAACAGAGTTGACTTGCCCACATTCGGTCGGCCGATGAGGGCTATTTTGAGGGTCACTCGGCTGCTGCCCCGCCGGAGCGAATGCCGTCCGCATCGACATTGGCGCCTGGCTGCTCGATAAGGCCTTGGGACGTCATGAGTTCAAGCATGATGTTGGCGCGTTGGGCCAAAGCGCGGGGCGTGCCCTGAGTGCTGACGAGCGCCTCAAAGCGCTCCCGCGCCTGGCCATAGTTTTCAGCTTTATAGGCAGCCAAGGCGATGCTCTCACTGGCGGAAAAGCGATAGGCGGAACCATCGCCAGCGATTGGTGTCAACTTGGCGGACACCTCTTCAAAGCTTGCTGTGTCGACCATGATCTGGCCGGCCCGAAGGGTCGCGAAATCACGCAGAAAATCCGGCACGCCGCCAGACCCTGCGACCTCATTGAACAGCGCCAACGCGGCCTCCAATTCACCGTCCTTAGCCGAAGCATTGCCAAGGCGCAGTTGCGCCAGCGCTCGGTACTCCGCAGTGCCATCAGCGGCGATGTCGTTGAGGGCCGCCAGACCCTGCTCGCCATTTCCCGCTTCCAATTGTGCGGTCGCGGCGGCAAAAGCGTCGCCATTGCGCGCGGCGGCGCTCTCTGTCCAATATTTGTAGAACTGGTTCCCGGCGACCACCACAACGATCAGAACAGCCACGCCGATGACAAGTGGTCCAAAATTTTTCCACGCAGACTGCATACGCTCGCGGCGAAGTTCTTCATTCACTTCACGGACGAAGCGATCATCATCATTCTGGCTCATATGGCGATCCGTGTGGCGTCGTTGTTCGAGTGTTCTTTATCGGATAACTCGATGGATGCAGGTCAATAGGGGGAGACGCCGAAAAGGTAAAGGTGGCCCCAAACAAGGAACAGCACCCAAAGCCCAACTCCAACGACGACTGCAACCGCGTCCGCTGCCCAACTCGCCGGAGGTAGGTCAGCTGGGACAGGACGTCTATACGCCGACCACGCAACCACCAAAGACCAAACCGAAAAGCTGCCAAACAGCACAATAGCGGCGGTGTCGCCATTAATGGCCAGATGAGCTGCGGCCCATAACAACACGCCAATGGTCATGGGGTGCCGAACCATAGCGCGAATGTGGCTACGTGGACCGTTGCCGGAGATAACCAGGACAAAGGCCACCAGCACCACCAACCACACCACTGGACGCAGGGCCTCGGGCGCCACCCAATAGACCTCAGACGCATCTCGAGCTATGCCATAGCCCCAGATGATCAAGCCGAAACCCAGCAGCGAGATCAGCGTATAAGCACCCTTCCAGGCATTTTCGCCACGCTGTTCGATGATGCGTTGCCGTATCGCAGGCGCAAGCGCACGGGTGAAATGAACTCCAAGAAACAGCACAAGCCCAATGATCAATATGGTCATGGCAAACCCTCACTCAACCTAACGCGCCCTATTCGGCAGGCTGTAGAAACTCTTTCAGCGTCGGCACCTCGTCCGGGGCAATCGGCATGCCGGTCGCTTCAATAGCCAGTTCAAAATGCGCCAGACGTTTGAAGATGGAAATCAGATCAATGATGGTCGTCCAGGAATTGGCAAGGAACTGAAACGAGTTCTCCACCTGATTGAACGCATTGTTGATCTGGGTGAAAATGCCGAACGTGATTGTGCCGGCGACGATGGTGGGACCAAGCGCGATCAGCGGCACAAAATTCGCGCCCTGAAGATACAGATATCGCGCGACGTTGAAATATAGATAGTTGAAGTAGAGCCGGAAATAGTTCGACCTGACGTCCGAAAACAAGCTGGCCAATGTAGGGGGCGCGCAATGCTCGGCACTGTCCTCACCATAAACCAGCTCCTTGCGGTAGGCCGCCTCCACCTTCTGATTATTGAACTCCAGGCCCGGCAGCCGATAGCCAACCACAGCCAGCAACACCGTGCCCAAAGCTGCGGAGATCAATGCCACATATACCATCGAGCCGTTCACCGCCCCAAAAAACGGTATTTCAGTGATGTTCTGGGACAGGGTGTAAAGCAGGGGTAGGAAAGCGATGAGGGTCATAATCGACCGCACGAAGCTCACCCCAAGGCCCTCCATGATGCGGGCAAAGCGCTGCGTGTCCTCCTGAATTCGCTGGGCCGCGCCTTCAATGTGGCGCACCTGCGGCCAGTAGTGGGCGTAATAATCATTCATCGCAGTGCGCCAGCGGAACAGATAATGCGAGATGAAGAAATCGATCAGCACCAGCGCAAATATGTTGAACAGCAGCAGTGGCAACACGGTAGACAGCTGGCCGTAAAACTCACCCATTGTCACCGAGCCGGGCTCGGTCAGTGCCTTTTGCAAAAAGTCGTAAAACCGACCGTACCAATCGTTCAGGAAGACTGAGATCTGAACATTGAAATAGGTCCACACGATGATGAATGTGGAACCCAGCACGCTCCATTTGTGCCAGCGGTTGCGGTTAAACACCGTACAAAAGGCCGCAAAAGCCACACCGCAGAAGATGATATACAGGTAGGTGTAGAGCTTACCCGACGTCAGGAAGGGAGCTCTTTCCCCCGTCACCGGTTCGGCAGTCACGCTACGGGCCCAGTCCATAACCAGCGACCATTCGGACAGTGGCGTAAAATACCAGACCAGAACCGCAAACAGAGGCCACAAAACCGCTGACCCAAAAAAGAGCTTGGGAACGGGAAAGAACGAACGAAGCATGGGAGACCTGACAGCTTGATTTGTGGGCCCGGATGACGCTGGGACCAAGCCAGGCCGGACGGAAAATGGACAGGCCCTAAGGTTGGCGGACGCCCAAGCGCATTGCAAGGGCACTAAAGGCCGCGACCTCACAAATGCGCGAGGTGCCCATCACGGCCCGTGAACCCTCGGTGAGGCAATGCGTGTTGTCTTGACGCTGGGCAGATGCGAGCGCACCACGGCCGCAACGCCGAAAGGACTTGCCATGGCCACCACCATTACAACCACGCCCTCAAAACCCCATAAGGTAGAATTCACCGGCACGAACGGCGACACGCTGGCCGCCCGGCTCGACCTGCCTGCCGGGCCAGTGCGGGCCTACGCGCTGTTCGCGCACTGCTTCACATGTTCCAAGGACATCTTCGCTGCCAAGCGCATTTCGGCGGAGCTGGCCCAGCGCGGGCTTGCGGTGTTGCGGTTCGATTTCACAGGTCTAGGGGCGAGCGAAGGCGAGTTTGCCAACACCAACTTCTCGTCCAACGTGGCTGACCTGAAGGCCGCTGCTCAATGGCTGGAAGACAATCACCAGGCACCGGCGGTTCTGGTGGGGCACTCATTGGGCGGCGCTGCGGTCCTTACAGCTGCACCTGATCTGCCGTCGGTAAAGGCCGTCGTTACGATTGGGGCACCCGCAGAAGCCGACCATGTCACCCATCTTTTCAACGATGCGTTGGCCGATATTGAAGCCCATGGCGAAACCATTGCAACCATAGGCGGACGACCATTCCGCGTGCAACGGCAATTGCTGGAGGACCTTGCGGGTGCCCGGGTTATCGATGCCGTCAAACGCATTAAAGCCGCCGTTCTGGTTATGCATTCCCCTGTGGACACGACCGTCGGCATCAACAATGCCACCGATATATTTACGGCCGCGCGCCATCCAAAGAGCTTTGTATCCTTGGATGATGCGGACCACTTGGTGAGCGACCATGGCGATGCCGCCTATGCAGGGGAAGTGATTGCGGCATGGGCTTCGCGCTTTCTGCCAACCATAGAGGATGATGTGCATCACCATAAGGGCTCTGTGGTGGTGGCCGAAACGGGCCAGGGCAAATTCCAGAACCTTGTACACGCTGGGCCGTTTCACATTTTTGCCGATGAACCGGAAAGCGTTGGCGGCTTGAACAGCGGCCCCGCGCCATATGATTTCCTGTCAATTGCGCTGGGTGCCTGCACATCGATGACGCTACGCATGTATGCCGACTTTAAAAAGCTTGATCTGGGCCGTGTGTCAGTGGCGGTGGATCACGGTAAGGTTCATGCCCATGACTGCGCAGATTGCGCCGAAGACATTCGTGAAAAGACAGGTAAAGTTGACCGGTTCGAGCGCCGGATAAGCGTGGAAGGGCTGGACCCAGCCAATGATCCGGAGCTGGCCGCCAAGATCGCAGAAATCGCTGACAAATGCCCCGTTCACCGGACGATTGAAAAGGGCGCGGCAGTGGTGACCAAGGTGGAACAGGGCGAATAGTGCGCCTATCGCAGGCGCCCACCCAAAACGGTGGCCGCCACGCCGCCCAGAATGGCCGTCGATGCGATGACGAACTGCCAACCCAGCGCTTCACCCAAAAACACTATACCACCCACAGCGGCAATCACCGGCACAGTAAGCTGCAAAACCGCAGCCACAGTTGAAGTGATATGCGGTAAGGCGCGATACCAAAGCGCATAGCCCAAACCTG
>JBCBZX010000140.1:0-7593 GCA_039815105.1 Pseudomonadota bacterium | reverse complement strand
GACCAGAATTTGGCGAAGGATGAAGGCAAATCAGACCTCGCTCCTGCGGCTACCGAACCCGCCAAACAAATGCCGGAGGAAGAGGAACCCGCCGCAACCAAGGAAGATGATTTGCCAAAGGTGGCGCATCCGGAACCGTCTGATCCGCGCGTCCGCTCTGATGACGAGCGGTTCATAGACCAACGGCCGGACGATCCCGGTGTACGTCCCGGCGCTGAACCGGCTAAGGGAAATGGCTTCCGCTTGTTCAACTAGGGACTGATCCGCGCGGTTTCGGCGCATATAGCCGCCGGAACACGAAGGGCGTGAGGTAGTTCGGCACCTGGTAGCAGGCGATGAACAACAGCATCGGCTCCATGGTGGACAGCGGCAACGCCGTCAAAAACAGCGCGAAGTTTCGATTGCCGTTTACCGCGGCAAAGGCAGTTCTTTCCGCCCGGTCCTGGCTGAACAATCGGCTCGACCACCAAGCCGACAATTGCAGCGTGAAGTTGACCGCAAAGGCGAGGGCTATGGTTGAAATGAGCTCGCCGGGGCGCTCGGTGAGCGCCGCGCCCATGGGAGCCATCAGGCCAATCACGACCACTGCCAGAAGGATTGCGGCCCAACCCTCGGTCCATGCGGTGGCCGATGGGCCCAAATTCTTCAGCGCTGACAGCCGCAGTGCAAACGCCAAACCGGCTGCCAAAATGACCACGGCCAAAAGGCGCAGGACCGCCGTCAGAATCGCGCCTGGATCTCCGTAAGCAAGGATGCCGAACTTGCCGGCGGCAGAGAAGACCACCCAGGCGGTTGCGGGCACAAGCAAGGTACCGACCAACAGCAGTCGCAGCGCATGGGACGTGTTCATGCCCATAATCGCCAGAAAATGCGGAACTACGGTCACGCTGGAGGCGGCAAGCAGAAGCACGAGCGGACTGAGAATTGCATGGGGGATGGCCGCCGCCGCGCCGATGATGAGGACGCCGAGGGGCACTGCAATCTGGAGTGTTGCAACAGCCAGCATGGTTCGGCGCAAATCCCTACGGGTGCCTGCCGCAGCCTTTGGCCCGGTGCGCAGGCACGCGAGAAATAAAAGAAGCGCAATTGCCGTGCCCACAAAGGGTAACAGCGTCTCCGCAACCGGGCGCACAAGGCCGCCTATGAGCAGTCCCCCGATCAGAAACCAGCGGGCTCGATCACCGCACCAAGCGAGGAGCTTTGTCATCTTTTCATGGCCGGTGGGTCACGCCCGAGCCCGGAGATTGTCCGGCAACCATGTTGCGATTTCGGGGAATGCGATGAGCAGAAAGGCCATCACCACCATAATCAGAAACATGGGCAGCGCCGCCTTAGCTATGTAGCCCATATCGTGGTTTGTCAGCCCCTGCATGACGAAAAGGTTGAACCCGATGGGCGGGGTTATCTGCGCCATTTCGATGACGACGGTGACGAAAATTCCGAACCAGATGACGTCAATGACTGCTTCGCGGATCATGGGCTCCACAATGGCCATGGTGAGGACAACCGCTGAAATGCCGTCCAGGAAGCAGCCCAGAATAATGTAGAACACCAGGAGCGCCAGCAGCAGTTCAAAGCGGCTCAGTTCAAATGTGGCTATCCAGTCTGCCAATCCACGCGGAAGGCCGGTATAGCCCATTGCCAGCGACAGGAACGCCGCGCCGGCCAGAATGAGGGTGATCATGGCCGACGTGCGCACCGCACCCATGAGCGATTGCGCGAAGGATGTCGGGTTTAGGGAGCCCTGGAGTGCTGCCAGCACGAGTGCGCCCACCACGCCAAAGGCCGCCGCCTCCGTTGCCGTGGCAATGCCTGCGTACATGGAGCCTATCACTAGAAGGACCAGTAGGATGACTGGCACCAGATAAAGCGAGTTGCGGACTTTCGCACCCAAGCTCATGGATGGCTCTGGCGTTGGGTTCCATTGGCTGGACATGCGCGAGTAGACGGCCACATAGGCCATAAACATTGAGGCAAGCACGAGGCCCGGCAGCACGCCGGCCAGGAAGAGCTCCCGGATGCTTTCATTGATCGAGACCCCGTAAACGATGAGTGTCAGCGATGGAGGGATCATCAGCCCTAGCGTCGCGGCGCCTGCCAATGTGCCGATGACCACTTTCTCAGGATATTGCCGAGCACGAAGTTCTGGAATCGACATGCGGCCAACTGTGGTCAACGTCGCGGCCGATGAGCCGGACACGGCGGCAAACACGGTGCAGCCGACTATGTTGGTGTGAACAAGGCCGCCGGGCAGGCGCGCGACCCAGGGGCTGAGGCCCTTGAACATATCTTCCGACAATCGCGTTCGAAACAGAATTTCCCCCATCCAGACAAACAGCGGCAAAGCTGTCAGCGTCCAGGAGGAGGAGGCCCCCCAAATGGTGTTGATCATCGCGCCGCCAGCGGCCCGGTCGGCCAGAAATGTAATGCCAATATAAGCGACGCCGAGGAGCGACAGGCCCACCCACACACCGGACCCGAGCAGGACGAAAAGGACCGCGAGAAAAATGAAGATAGAGGTCAGCTGGTCCATGCGTCAGCGCTTCTCAATTTTTGTTATGGCCTGTGAAGGCACATGGTCATCGTTCGCGCCACCCAACCCGCCTTCCACTATGTTGGAGCGACCGCGCAGCAAAAGCGAAACGAGATTGTCCCAGAAGCAGATGGCAAAGATGACCGAGCCGATTGCCATGGACATTTGCGGTATCCACAGCGGTGTTGCGTCTAGGCCGGACGATACATCTTTGAAGCGCCATGTCTGATAGGTGAATATGCAGGCATGCCATGCGAAATATGTGGTGGCGGCGGTGGCCACGCCGTAGCACCAAACCTCACCCCAATGGCGGAAACGACCCAAATTGTTCAACAGGAGCGAAACTCGAATGTGGCTGCCTGTGTTCAGCGCATAGGCAAAGCCAAAAAAGCTGGCCGCTGCCATGGCATAGCCCGAATAGTCCGAGCCGCCGCGAAACGGGAAGCCGAAGGTGCGAGACGCCACCTGAATCAGGATAAGGCTTACGATGGCGATCAGGCACAGGGCCGACACAATACCTGATGCCAGATAGAGGCGGTCCAGCCAGCGGCGGATTGTCTGATGCATGGCCTAGGTCCCAACCGAGCGATGTTTTCAGAAAAAAGGCGGCGACCTTGGCGTTACACGGGTCGCCGCCTTTCAATGCCTGTGAAACCCGAAGGCCTACATGCCTTTGAATTTTTCGACGATCATGGCGCCTGTATCACCGGCACTTTCCAGCCATTCGGTGGTCATGGTCGCGCCGATCTCCTGCAACTCGCCTTTCAACCCATCGGAGGCAGGTTCGACGGTCATGCCGCCTTCGCGCAGTCCATCATAGGTGAATTGCGTGTAGTCTCGGGACGCTTGAAGGCCCCGGGCCTCGGCCTCGCCGGCGCATTCGGTGAGTGCAGTTTTTGATGCGTCGGATGCGCTTTCCCACATGTCCTTGTTCACCATCACGGAGTTGCGGGGCAGCCATGCGTCCACCTCGTAATAGTTGGTCACGCCAGCATCGAACACTTTGCGATCATAGCCGGTGGCACCAGACGACACCATGGAATCCACCGCACCGGTGGCAAAAGCCTGCTGCACTTCGGCGGCTTCAATCTGTGTGGGCTGCATGCCCGCCAATTCGGCAAGACGCGATGTCGCGGCGTTGTAAGCACGGAATTTCAGGCCTTCCATATCTGCAACGGAGCTGACTTCCTTTTTAAAGTATAGGCCCTGGGGCGGCCATGGCACGGAATAGAGCAGCACCATGTTCTGCTCGTCCAACGCCTTTTCCAGCTCCGGTTTCGCGGCCTCATACAGCTTGACGGAATCATCGAACGAAGTTGCCAGGAACGGCACGGAATCGATGCCGAAGAGCGGGTTTTCATTGGCATGGGCGGACAGAAGGCGTTCGCCGATGGGCACCTGACCGGTCTGGATGGCGCGCTTGATTTCTCCGCCCTTGAACAGCGATCCGCCCGGATGGGTTACGATTTCCAACTCGCCGCCCGTTTTCTCTGTCACACATGCGGCAAAGGTAGCGCCGTTTTCAGAGTGAAAATTGGAGGCCGAATAGGCCATGGGCATATCCCATTTTTCTGCCGCTCCGGCGGGTGCCGCAATGCCTGCTACCACCACAAAGGCGGCGCTGGCTTTGAGAATATGTGTCAGTTTCATCGGTTTCTCCTATGTTCCCTGCATGCTCCGGGCTGAAATGGACCTGTCCGGGCTGTAGATGGATAGATCATCATTTCTGGCGGTCCCCACCACACAATCTGCGAGGATGCGACCAGTTTTGGCACTGGCTGTCAATCCGATGTGGTGATGGCCGACGGCCAAATGCGCATTGGGAAGAGCCGTCGATGCCCCCAAATAGGGGATGGAGTCCGCCGGTGCCGGGCGATGTCCCATCCAACGGTCAATGCGGCTGTAAGTCAGGCCGGGAAGCGCTGCTTTTGTTTGGTCAATGAGCAGGTCGAAGGGCGGCTCGGACGCCGGCGGGCTCAGACCGGCAAACTCCACAACTCCCGCGGACCGAATACGGCCCTCCATGGGCGTGATGACAAACTTTCCAGCGGCCACCATCACCGGCGTTGACGGCATGAGAGACGGATCGTGGAACTCCACATGGTAGCCGCGCTCCGTCTCAAGATGCAGAGTGATCCCAAGCTTGGCCGCTAACGATTTTGACCATGCGCCGGTGGCCAGCACCACATCCGTGCAGGGATAGGTGGCGTGCTGACCAACGATTGCGCGCACAAGGCGGGTGCTGGCCGCGCTGGAAAACTGGAAGTCCAAGACACGATCTTGCACGAAAGCCACGCCCAACTGCTCGGCATGGCGGGCCAGAGCTTTCAGATAAGCATGGGGATCGGTGATCCTTCCATGCCCATCAAGGCGGATCGCGTGGCCCACCGTTCCGCCAAATGCCGGCTCGGCATGGGCAAATTCCGCATCTGTCAGCTCTGTCCAGTCGAAGCCGCGGCGTTGGCGTACGCCCCAAGTAAAGGCTTCCGCCTCAAAAGCCTGTCGGTCTCGATAGGCATAATGATAAGCTCCAGGCTTGAGATATTGCTCGGCATCAGTCCCTTGTGCCAGTTGTGCGTGCTGCTCTGGCGCGTCATGGAGCAGATGCTGCAAAGCGTGGGAGATGCGTTCCACATCGCCTGCATTGGCGTGGCTTAGGTAGCGCCGCAGCCAAGGCAGCAGGCGCGGTAGGTAGCGCCATTTCATGAACAGCGGGCTTTTGGGGTCCAGCAGCATGCCCGGCGCCTTCCTGGGCAGGCCCGGCGTCGTCAGCGGAACCACGGATATGTTGGCCAACACACCGCCATTGCCTTGGGAGGCGCCGGCTCCCACGCCCTGTGCATCCAACACTGTCGCGCGTATGCCTGCCCGGGCCAGCCACAAAGCTGTGGCAACGCCCATAAGGCCTGCGCCCACAATGACGACCTGCTTGTTCTTCATTGTCCTGCCTCGTTTGCCAGCCCAGTGTGCACGCCTCTGGGCGCACTCGTTCAGTGCGTTTGGCACTGTTTTCTTGACGGCTGGTACGGTGCACCTTTATTGCAGCGATGCGCAATCGCGCGAAGTTAAAAACGGGCCGCTTTAGCTCAGCTGGTAGAGCACATCATTCGTAATGATGGGGTCAGGTGTTCAAGTCACCTAAGCGGCACCACTTTTAAGGATCACCGACTGCAGCGCGCTGACTGCGTCTGTGGGATTGCTGGGCAACACCTTGGTCATCCGAGGCCCGTCTCTACTTTCCATTTAGGTACTGTTCGTCCCCGACCACGAGACGACGAATGAGGCCATCCTCCCATTGCTGGCTGGTTCTCGCCAGGCAATCACTGCTTGGGAGGACGGGGGCAACTGACACAGACCCCACTGTTCATTTGGCAGCATTAAACCCGCATCAAACCCGCATCAAACCCAATGAGTTCGCCACGAGAATTTCATGCAATAGAGCAGGTTTCAGAGACATCTTGCATCCTCATGACTTACCTTCAGTAGACGCTTGTGCGCCCGGGTCCTGTAGGTCTCGCATGTATAAGTGTGACGCGGATGGATGCATAAACTGTGGCGGCATCTTCCCATTCAAGCATGGGACGAAGCCACCCAAACACGAATAAAAACACCTCAGCCATCTTCCTTGACAGCTGTTGCCCTTGCGAGTTGCCGCACATGTAGCTCGAACTCTGCAAGGATGCGAAGTCGACGCCAGGTTACGAACACAGACGGGGCTTCGCATCGGTTGAATCAATATTCGAACACCATTGACAGCTTCAGCACTCAAGGTCATAGCTGTGACCGTAAACGTTACGGTACTCACGCGGAGGAGGCGAAGAGTGCCCAAAGTTGGAAACGGGAGGAGAACAATATGCGTCATTTTTGGGCCGTCGCCGCGGTTGCGATGGGGGTAAGTCTGTCATCGGGTGCCGCTGCTGATCAGGTGGTTGAGTTTTGGACGCCAGATTCAGAAGGCCAATACAGCTACGTCATGGCCGAGGAGTTCATGGCCCAAAACCCGGATGTAACGATCAACCTCAAGACGGTGAATTTCAACGATATCGTCAACGATCTGCAGCGGGCGGTGGCGACCGGACAGGCTCCTGACATGAGCTACATCGACAATCCGGATACGGTGTTGTTTTCATCGGCTGGTGTTTTGATGGATTTGACATCAAGGTTTGCGGCGTCGTCGATTGTCGACCCGGACGATATCTTCCCCGGACCTCTCATGTCTGTTCAGTGGGAAGGTGGTATTTACGGAATACCGCGGGGGTCCAACACGATCGCACTGTTCTACAATGCAGACATGTTCCGAGCCAAAGGGCTAGACCCCGATGTGCCACCACAGACATGGGATGAACTGTACAATGCAGCAAAGGCGTTAAATGATCCGGAGAATGATGTGTATGGCCTGGCGTTTGCGGCCGTAGCGTCCGAAGAGGGCACATTTCAGTTTCTGCCGTTTCTTCAGGCCGCGGGTGGGGCCTATGATCAGATCGGTGGCTCTGCCGGAGAGATGGCTCTGTCTTACTGGAGCCGGTTTCTCGAAGAGGGCCTCGTGTCACAAGACGCTCTGGTCAGGGGGCAATGGGATGCCACCGGCACATTCAACTCGGGAAATACAGCGATGTCGATCTCTGGTCCCTGGGAATTGCCGCGCATGTCTGAAGACGCTGATTTCGAATTTCGGGTGGCGGTCTTGCCTGCAGCTAACGACGGCGGACCTCGCGCGTCGGCTCTTGGAGAGGGCAATCACGTCATTTTCGAAGGCTCAGAGAGCGCTGATGCTGCCTTCCGGTTCATGGAGTACATGTACTCTCAAATGCCGCGTGTCTGGAATGAGTTTGGCTATCTGCCTGCCAGCAGGGTTGTTGTTGAAGAACCGAACTGGCCAGAAGCCTATGGAGTCTTTGTTGACCAAATGGCATGGGCGCGGTCCCGTGGGCCTCATCCGCAATGGGCACAGATTTCCAAGGCGCATCAAGACGCGATCCAGAATGCATTGACAGGACGCATGACAGCACAAGAGGCTGCTGCCGCCGCGCAAGCTCAAATAGACGCAATCTTGAAGTAGT
>JBCBZX010000305.1:0-3798 GCA_039815105.1 Pseudomonadota bacterium | reverse complement strand
GAGCGGGACACAGGCGAATTATGCGGTCCGCAACCCGCCGCCTGGCGCGACGCCCTTGGCCACCGTCTTGGCAGTGTCGCTGGCAACGGTGAAATCATCTGCGATCACGCCGATCAGCAGGCGGTGCTGCCCGGCGTCGTGTCCTCCATGCTGCGGCGCATCTCAAGGATGGCGGCGTCGGGGCTGGTGAGGACGAGCCTGTCGGTCGCCGCACGCACTTGCCCCGCAGCGCCGGCCTTGGAGAATTGGCCGAGCAGGATGACATCGGCCCCAGCGAACCCCGCGGCCCGCTGTGCGACCAGCCGATCATGCGCCGCGTCGTCCACGGCCCGTCTGGCGTCGAACGCGCCTACGCAAAAGTGAGATGTGATCTGTGCCCCGCTGCCGCGTGCCGGTGCGGCTGCGCGAAACTCCTCCTCCATGCCTGCAGCGGCACGCTTGGACGTGGTGATCATCGCGAGCCGATCCGCCAGTGCGAAGGCTGCATTGAACTTCGCCTCATTGGGTTTCAGGATGGGGATCGGTGCGGTGGCGGCGGCAGCTTCAATCGGAGCGCCGAAGGCCGAACAGGTGAACAAGATGTCGTTGGATCCAGCGGCCCGCGCATAGCCCGCCATGGCGACAATCCGGTTGTGCATCCGCCGCGAGAGAGTGACCTCCTACACTCGATCCACAGAGAGGCTCTCTTCAAGCATCGTGATCGTGTCGGCCTCAGGCCACAGCCGTCCGGCGGCCCCTTCAATCGGCGTGATGGCAATACGTGTCGCGTGGATTAGGGCGATGCGCGGGGGCTGGGTCATCGATTGTGCATATCGGATGCGGAGAGGTGGGACCACTGGCCGGCGGCCCCGGGGCGTGCGGGTAATAGCCGTAGCTGGACAGGGGCTCAGGCGGCAACGGCTTTACCGGAAACGTCGTCGGGCACGTATTGGCCGAAAGTGTCGGTGTTTACATGCCCACTTAGGTCCTAGGTCCATTTCGAAGGATCATCGATGACCGCATCCACTTCATCCGAGATCGCATTGCCCGCGTCCATCAGCTTTGGAACGCTACGCTGCTCGCCCAGCCAGGATAGCAGCATCGCAGCGGACAGGATCAGCGCGGTCGAATTGGCCACGGTCCTGCCCGCAATATCCGGCACAGAGCCCTGTTGCGCCTGGGCACAGCAGGTGCCGGTTTCCGCATTGGCGTTGATTGAGCCTGCGAGCCCCAGCGAGCCTGAGAGTTCCGAGGCCGGATCCCACAGGATGCCACCGTAGAAGTTGGTCGCGACGACCACAACATAGGTCTCGGGCCCGCACGAGCACCTCGTCGCGTTAAGTGATGCCTCGTGTGTTGAGTCCCTTAAATCCCGATTGCTCTTCGTCAAAGGACATGCCGAGGGCGAGGTGTTCGTTTGCCGCGGGAACCATCTGGAGCGTTGCGGCGATGATCTCCGGCCCGATCCCGTCACGGGGCCGTGCCATAGTCTTCATTCTCAATGCTCCTACCGGCGGATCTGTCGGTTTTTGTTTCGACTACTGGCCTTCTAAAATGCAATATACAATCCATAGCGCTAAAAAGGTGATCATGGATTGTGACGTGATCCTCTTATAGACCAAACGCAACCACAGATTTCGTAGCGAACCGTGCCTGAACGCGCTCTGTGATAGCTCTACTTCATAAACAATGTAGGCCTGCATCTCTCACCATAAGATGCAATCTACGGCCTGATCGCATTAAATAACATAAAAATGCAAAGATGATATCAGGGAGGATACTATGATCATGCGTCGAACCTTCACTCTGCTCGCGGCAACGCTTGCTGCGACATGTCGCGCACCGTTGTGGATGTCCTGTGCCAGTACGATCTCTATTCCGGCAACATCATGGTGGAGAACCGCGAGGGTGGCAGTGGAGCCGTCGGCTTCAGCTGTGTCAGCCAGAGGGAGGGGGATCCTTACCGTCTGACCACGACCAGCGACAATTTGATCGGCACGCCGCTAGCTGTGGATACCGATTGGACCTGTGCCGATTTCATACTCATCAGCCTGCTGGCCAGCGACGCCATGCTTCCAGTGGACAGCGCAGACTCGGACTTTGGCGATCTTGATGCGTTTGTCACCACCCTGACCTCGGGCAGTGTCGATGCGGTGGTGTCCAACCCCTCAGAGGTGGCCGGTCAGCTGGAGGCGGGCACGCGGGCGGCGCTGTCCTTCTTGGATTCAGCGTGGAGCACCAACAAACCCGAGGTGCTGACCTTTACGGAGCTGGGCTATGATTTCAGCTTCCCACTGTCGTAGGGTGTCGTGATACCGCCCGATCTGAATCCTGCGGTGCAGGCGTGGTGGGTGTCGACCCTCAAGCAAGTCGTCGAGACGCCGGAGTGGCAGGCCTATCTGGTCAAGAACGGCATCTTCGGCAACCCGACCCGTGGCGATGAGTCTACCACCTATCTGGAAGAGACCAGCGCGCAATACCGTGTGACCCTCGTCGAGACCGGCGCGATCCAAGAATAGCCAGGACAGCGAGCATATGGGCGCGGAGGCTCCGTGCCCAATCCGCCCCCACAGGTAAATTGGGAGGGGAGGACCGTTGAAGGGGCGGTTCGCCGCAGGTCTTCTGGCGCTGGCTGTCGGTCATACGATCTACGGGCTCAACACGCTCACGCTCTTGACGCCGACTGGCCGTCGGGCGGCAGGGTTCTTTCGCCTGCTCATCGGCGGTCTTTTGATCCTCGCCTGTGCGATCAACTTCTGGGCGGATGTGCGGGAGTGGCGGGCCGCGCAGCCCATGGGCATTGCCCCGATCCATCAGGCCGATCCCGAAACGGAGGCGAAGGCCGACGCGCTGGGCGTTGATGCCCATGCCATTGATGGCGGGCCGGTGTTCGGGCGGCATGTGCTGATCGTCTACCTTTGCATCAGCGGCTTTGGCGCGATCCTGAATGTGGTGGGCACCCTGCTGGTGATGATCCTCTTCATGCTGGGGTATCTCTTCACGTTCAACCTGGCGCACCCGGTCAGCAATCAGATCTACAGCCTCGCACTGCCCACGTTTCGCTATGGGTTGTTCAAAGTCCTGCTCAATGCGTCACTTCCCGTCAGCCCTTTGGTCTCTGAGACCGGGTCCGTCCTGCGAACGGAACGCCTTGATGCTTGCTGATATCGCCCTAATTCTCGCGCTCGGGCAGAGCATTGCGGCCTCGCCCGAGGGGTTTCTGCTTCTGTTGATCGGGGCGTTTCTTGGCATGATCGTCGGTCTGTTTCCGGGCTTCGGACCTGCCGCGGACACTGCTGTGTTCATTCCGATGACCTTCGGGCTTCCGCTGAGCATCGCGATCATCATGCTTGCCGGGTTCTATTGTGGACTACTGTATTAGGGCACGATTACCTCGATCCTCATAAAAACACCCGGAGAGTCCGCGACGGTCGCCTCATCCATCGACGGCTACCTGTTGGCGCAGAAGGGCCGAGCCAGCGCTTGTCATGCAGGCCATTGCGTCCTTCTTTGGCGGGACTATTGGTGTGATCCTGATCACCGCACTCGCACTCTCCTTCGGGCCGTCGGAGTATTGTCTGATCATCGCCAGCCTGCCAAACGGCTGCGGATCAGTTTTCGCGACAAGGCGTTCTGGCCCTTGAGACAGGACTACCTAGGGTCGCGTTTCACCTTCTGGCGCGGCTCGGCCATCGGGTTTATGGCCGGTGTGCTGTCCGGCTCAGGTGCGACGCTGAGCTCGATCATCGGCTATTCGGTCGAGAAGAAGGTGGCCAAGGATCCTGAGCGGCTCGGCAAGGGGGAGATGCGCGGCTTGAT
>JBCBZX010000076.1:0-11305 GCA_039815105.1 Pseudomonadota bacterium | reverse complement strand
TGCCAACCACTCGGACAGTTGCGTCAACGGCGGGCTCTGCAACGATGGCGTGGCCATCACTGTTGGCCGTAACGTACTGACCAGCATCCACGTCACCACCAGCGATCACATCAGCATGACCGATCTGGATGACATCGAGTGCCTGTCCGGACTTCGCACCAAGCTCATCCACCACGCCCAAGATCAGATCACTTGGACCGGAAGCAGCTGCCACTTCACCTTCCGCCGACGAGAACGCAGCAATGACGCGGCCTTCCGTATCTGCTGATGCGCGAAAACTTTTGATCAGAAGCGGGTTCATGCCGCCGCTCCCGAGGCTTTCACGTGGTTGACCGCATCAGCGATCGACACGGAAATGCCAAGCGTTGCCTGGGCTGCCTGATGAGCCTGCGCCTTTTGCGCGAGGACATTAGGGTCGGTGAGGTCTGCATCGTCAGGAAGCGTCAGCTCATCCATCCCAGATGCACTCAGTTGTGCTGGCATGGCTTCAATGAGCTTCTCGACGTTCGCCAGACCTTCAGGCGTGGAAGCGAGATTGGCGTAGTGCTCGCGCTGGGCGGGCACAATTTTCTTGTCCTTGAGGGCCTTCTCGAGGACCGCATCGACCTTGGTCGAGTCCACCGCGGTTTGGAGGGCTGCAAGATTGGCTGAGGCTTCGCCGAGCTTCTTGACCGTCTCATCATGGACAGCCTGATCGACCTTGCCGTCGGACAATTTGCCGATGGCGGACAAGCAGGCGTCTTCACTGGCTTCGGCGTTAAGACCGAGAGCCGCTGCAATCTGTTTCATGGATCGCTCCGGTTGGGTTGTGGGTGTTGGGTTGGGATCTTGGGGCGCACCGGCCGAAGCAACGGCAGGCATGGCCAGCGCCGGAGCAGCAACCAGAGCCACCGAGTGGATCCAATTGACCGTTCCGTCTTTGAGATGAGTGACGCCGGGCGACAGATAGCGGTGGCTGCGGGCCGCCAGCGCGGCAAGCCCCGCATCCAGCAACTCAACGTCGGCATAAAGACCGTCAGCCTCGGCACTGAGATTGTTTATCCAGCCCACCGCATCCGCCTTCTCGCCCCGCGGACCCTTCAGCGGGATCGCGTGATCGATATCGAGAGGAATGGAGACGCCTTCACGATCGGCGCGGGCGGCCAGAACTTCGGGGTTAAAATCAAAGAAGCGTCCGTCACGGGCCTGAACTCGGCCGCGGGGCGCGATCTTCAGTCGGCGGATCTTCTTGTCTGCATCGATGTCGGCTGAAAGCGGAACGATGGTCACGCCGATTGTGCATGGCGTGGTCGTGTCGATGGCTTGTGGCGCTTCGTTGTGTGCGGTCGATTTGCTCATGGACCGACCATGAACACGCGAGCTTCGAGCCAAAGGGCTGGCAGTTGCCAGCCATGCTGGTCTTGTCACCAAATTGTCTGAGAGAAAGCGGTTCGCCGCCTTCCAATGTCATGCCCGCCCTTCGATTGTCTTTCAAGGCCGCCGTTGAGGTATCTTAAAGGGGGTCAGGGCCGCCGATTGCATCGCGTCAGCTACAACGTTGCGTTTTGCAGACCTTCGACGCTGTACGGCGCTTAAAATCGCTCCACCTCAAAGTCGTGAAGACTAGCGACTGGCCGGTTGTTTGTGATTGAGCAGATCAATGCTATATTCGGGACCGCAGGTGGCTCGCTCAGCGTGCTGTCCGTTCGAGGGCTGAGGGAGATCGCGACCCTAGTCACCTGCCTCCACCTTTCTCATCTGCAGAACCTCTTCACGCTTCATAGCGCCCGCCAATTCATTGGCGTGTTTCTGAAACAGTGACACCAGGCGCAGATAACCTGGTCCGGTTTTACGGAATGCAGCAAGCCACATGGTGCCCTCGATCTCGAGCCAAGCCCGCACGGTTTCTGGCTCGGTGCCTTTGGCCGCTCGGTAGGTGATGTCTCCCTCGTCTACGATCTTTTGGACCAGGGCGAATGACGACACCTCCGTGACGCGATGTTGGTTGGTCTTGGCCTTCATCATTGCCGTGCTGGCTGAAGCCATCGACCCCTGTGCACCCAATCGATCAGCCGCAACCCGCGCCATCGCAACAGGCAGGTCAAGACGGTCTGGCAAACGCACGTAGGTCTGAGGTGTTTGAGACGCCCACACATCACCAATTGCAGACTTGATCACTTCGTCTGGCTGGCGCCCGACCTTTTCAGAAAAGTTGCGAATAATGGTGCGGGATCTATCGATGCCTGGATTGGCAGCCCAGCCCGGATCAATCCCTTCCGGCACCTCCACTGTCTGGCCCGTGCGTCGATTGAAGTAGCCACGCATGACAACTTGAGGCTCACCGCTGCCTTCGACGTAGCCCAGCTTGGTCGCTTCGCGTCGGGTGATCTGGCGTACCGAACATTTGCAGCGCCATCCATTGGGTGGAAAGTGAGTTCGCCACCAAGGGTGGTCGATAGGAAGCACAATACCTTCAAAGGCGAGGTGCTCGGCTCGCGGTTCTTTGGACGAGGTCCGGACATAGAGGATATATGGCAGCGCACGTTTGGACCGCTGCATGCGCTCCCACTGGCCGGCCGCCCGCGCGGATCGCATGTTCGCGTGGAAGATTGTCTGCAGTCTGCCAGGTGCCGCGAAGTTCACTTTGCGATCTGGCTCAAGCCCAAGTGGATCGGCAACGAGGCGCGGCCCCCACCATCCAAGTTTCACGAGTTCCGGCTTGAGCTCCTCCACCCATTTCTCAAACGTGATGGATCTGTCGAGGCCACTCTGGATGGTGCTCTTAAAAGCGCCGAGCAACTCCGCCTCTAGAGCTTTGGAGATCATGAAGTTGTGCGCATGCTCCTGACCCCAAACATCCAAAACTGAAAAGGCAGGCTTAAGGTTCTTCTGCTCGAAAAATCCTGTAACCTCTCTTGGCGTCCTTAGGGCATCGGTGCGACTGGCCATTTGGTCAGTCCGTCAGATCGCCAAGGCCGCGCGCTCTGGCGGTACCTATCGCCAGAGCATCCAGCAAAGCCCCACCGTCCGGACCCTTGCGGCCCAGCATGGCAAGCGCGCTTTCCAGCGTTGTGGCTTCCGACAATACCTGCCTCAATGGTGCGAGCAGCGGATCGGTTACGTCCTGCCACTCATCCAGCACGTCTTCGATCAACTCATCGACGTCATCGAGCTGCGCCAAGGAGGGCGCCAGAACAGATGCTTTGCAGGCACTGCAGCTGCAGCTGTTGGCGTGCCCGGCTGGATCGATGTTCAAGTTGGAAGCAGGATCTGGGTCGTTGCCTTCGCTTTCATCTTCTGGCGCTGGCGCAGCGGCCTTGGGCGCCACCAAAATTTCCTCATCGGTTCCAGGATCGGAGATGCCAAGACGGTCACGCATCTCGCGCTGTCCGACACGGAACCCCAATGGCACTAGCTTGGAGACAGCATCCGTCAGCCCTTTGATGTCTTCCGGCTTTGCGACCGTGAGCTCCATGGTCGGATAGTTTTCCTGAGGTCCGAAGTTCATGGCAACGAACGGCTCAATCACATCCCGATTGATGGTCTCCGCAAGATCCTCAGCATCACTCTCGAGAATGTCGAGCCGCACTTCATTATGCACCTTTGCCTGCGCCATCGACGATCCATTGTCGGACGTCATGGTCTGGCCCAACACGAGCTTGGAAACCTGCTTGTCCATATACTCGAGCAGCTTCTCGAACACGTCGCCACCATGGCTGCCTTCGACCTTCGCAAACTCTATCGATGAACCTTCTGGAACGATTGCGGCCGCGTCGTTGGCAAGGGCACGGACAGCTGCCAGCAGTGACCGCTTATCCGCATCCGATGCATTCTTGCCATAGCGACCAAGGCGGAACGGCACACCGTAGATCTCTGAGAAGGCCACCCAGTCTTTCAGACCAAACGACTGGATCAGATACGCCCAGGCAGCGGCACGGGCGAAACCCCGGCGAATTGGTAGACCTGCCTTCGACAGCGGCACGTGCCGAACGAACTTGGCATATTGCAGCCGCTCACCTTGAAGCGACATATCGTTCAGAAGTCGGATCTCTTCATGGGTGCGGCGATCAAAAGTGAAGAAGCGTTGGTCACGCCGTTTGAACTCCACTGGCCGCAAAGCCTTGTGCTCATATTCCCAAAGAACCTCGGAGACTGAGTAACCCTTGGCAATGCCATCAGTCGCTTCAGCCATCACATGGCGAAGCACGCGGCCCTCAACCATCTCAATCACCGCGTCCGCAATCTTTGTTGGCACGCCATCCGGAATGGACACTGTGCGCTCTACACCAGCGATCGCAAGGCGGCGTGTTTGTACCTGGCTGGCGTAATGCAGGTACCGCTCTTCCATCTCTTCAGCCAGCGTCAGATACTTGCGTGGATGACCGGTCGCTGCCTCACGAAGGATCTGCGCCAGATATTCTGGAGTCAGACCTGTGGCGACGGTGTCTTCAATGACGCGGCGTTGGCCAAACTCCTGCGGCGCCGCGATCTCACGGCTCAGATCTGCGGACGAGATAGGATTGCCGTATTGATCAATGAGCTGCTTCACCATGTGGCGCGGCCTCCGGTTTCGTGGTGAGTGGCAAAAGGCGAACCGCTGCCTTCGCGAACGGAAATGAATCCGTACTCAAGGGTCTGCTGTCGGCTTGCGAACTTTGCGAGCATGCCGGCTATCGCCGCATCCCCGTGCCGGTCCAGACCATCTGCGCCTTTGTAGCGGGCATCTTCCGGCACTTTTTGGATCCCGTTCACGAATGCGATCGCTTGATGGTCTCGAACGATATCGGCATCACATGCGATCAAGATCGTCTCGTCATCGATTCCGGATGTGTAAGCGGTGGCGTTTTCGCCATACCATTTGCTGGTCAACTTCACGCAATGGATGCTGGGCCCGAACTCCATCTGAGTGACCTCAGCAAGATATTCGCCATTGCCCGTCGCGTCATATGCCCCACCGGCACAGCGCGGCAGGCGCTCGATGACATACCAGTCGGTGTCGCGCTGCTGGTCATATGGAATGTTGTGCATCTCGATGACGAGCTTTTCTCGCAACACCAGATCACGCCCTTCCTCGAATACCCGCAAGATCGATTTGTCGCCGGAGCGCGCAAAGTCGCGACCAAACACGTGCGTCATGCGTCGGTTAAGGCTGGCCAGAGGACTGGCGAGATTGTCCTCGCACCATTGGCGTTGCACCAACTCGCGATCTTCACTCGACTGAGCCTTGAAGCTCTCCGGCTTGCTCCAGCGCAACACCGGGCAGTCCATGACCGCAACTCGCTCGATGGCAATTCTTGTCAGAGCTGCGCCTTCAGCGTCTGCCGGTACCGCGTCGAGCTCTTGGCGCATCTGGTTGGTGCGGGTCCCGTAGGATTTACGGATCGACGCTTCCCACTCAGCAGCATCGCTGTAGGGCAGCTTGTCGCCGCGGATCAGCTTCACACGTTCAAACAGACCATTGTCGATCGCTACCTGGAACGGAAAGCGGTGAACCTCAAAATTGTTCAGGCCGGCCCGCGCTTCAGTGATGAGCTCGTTGAACGGATTGAGTGTGCCATTGTGCGTCGAGATCACGCGCACCCGACCGCCCCAGATCAGCAAAGCGTTGACCGCATCAATGACCTGCCGCACGTCAGCATGGAACGCAGCCTCATCAATGCAAACGACACCCTGCAGACCGCGAATGTTGGCGGGATTTGACGACAGCGCCTCGACACGATGACCAGAAGCAAACTGTACGCGAAACGCGCTGATGAATTTGGAGGAACCGTCTTCCTGCTCATCCTCAAACAGGAATGCTTCGATCTCGACCGTTTCGCCCTGCACGATCTTGGCGAAGTGCGCGACATAGCCGATGAACTCTCGACCCTTGTCCTTGGTGTCTCCAATGTAGAAGTAGTTCTCGCCGTTCTCAGAAGCGGCAATGAGAGTTGCATCCAAACCCTCAGCATATGTGATGCCGGTTCGCCGCCCTTTCTCGCAGGCTTTGAGCGGTGCCGTTGATGCCATCCAATCGGCCTGATGTTTCATCAGGATGCCTTCAGCCAGAGGATCATGGTCTTCGGGCAGTTGGGAGCCGCGGGGCAGTTCGCTTGGTAGATTTTCTGGGTCGCGCGTCAGAACGCCCTGGCTAGCCTCATTCATCTTCAGGTCCACTGGTCGCTTCATCGCCTTCCGGCTTCTTGCGGACCACGCCCAGCACCTTCTCGCGAATGTCTGCGGCGAGTTCGTCAGACAGGCCTTTCGCTTTCTTCACCTTGTCGATCGCCTGATCCACGTCCTTCTCAAAGGTGGACTTTACTTTCACCCGGCGCGCCGTTGAAACGTGCTGCGCTTGGGCTGCACCACGCAGGGCTGCCGCCAACTGCATAGCACCCTTGGGATCCATGCCCGCTTCACCAGCGTCGGTGGTGATTTCGAACACCAATGTCTTGATCGCCTCGGCCGCGATGAGCGTGAGATCATCACTCGCTTCAGCGTCGAAGTTCTTGGCAATCGAGCCTGCGATTTCGCGCGTGTCGTCCAAGCGACGGCGCAGCGCTTCCAGCTTGATCGAATGGCGGTTGAACGAAGAGAAAGATGGGATCTTGAACTCGAGCTCGCCGCGATGTTCGGCCTGCAGCTGTTCCAATTCAGCAACGAAACCCTTGTAGATCTCTGTCTGAGTTTCATCGCGCCGCGACAGTGCAGCCGCTGCGTCGGCGACGATCGCATCGGCGTGCACCGGCAACAGCTCAATCGATGAAAGCCGACCTCTGCCTTTTTTCTTCTTCTTGCTGGCCATGGCTAGCTCAGGACCGCTGACGGCCGAAGAACACCGGGCACAACAATGCGCTTCTCGACATGGTCGAGACCGGTGGCGCTGAGCTCAGCGATCACGGCGGTGCCGATCTCGTGGATCTTCACGCAGCTGCCCTCGTCTTGCAGCCATTGCAGCTGCGCGCGCAGGAAGCCCTTGCCCTTGTTAATGGCGAAGGAATTCAACACCTGCAGGAGCAAGGAGTCGTTGAGACGATAATCAGTCTGCTCGGCCAAAGCCCGCAAAATGATCAGACGGGCATTCGCATTGTAGTGTTCAGCATAACCTTCGAACATCTTAGCTCTTCTTCGCTCCTTGGTTCAGCAGGAAATCTTCCATCCTGACTACGGCGTCGTTTGTGGACTTGGTCACGCGGCCCACAGAGGTGACCTCTCCCTCAAGGCGGGTCATAGAGATTTCGATTTCATGCAGCTCCCGCCGTGTTGGACGGTTCGATAGGTCGTGCTCAACATCACTCAAGCGACCATCAATGGTGCCAAGCTTTTGATTGATTGACTGGAGCTCATCGCGTTCGACAATTTTGGTCTTGTCGCCAAGGGCGAGCGCGCCCTTTTGCCGAAGCCAGACACCAATCATCAATCCCAGAAGAACAATTCCCAGAATGACGCCGACCGGCCCCGCCTTGGTAAGGAGAGCTATGACTGCCGAGATTTCCACGCGAAACGTGCCCCCAATGCGAAACAGACCATGCCAAGTGAAGCGTAGGTCCACGTTCCGGTTGAAACCCGATCAAGGGCAGCGAAGTTCAATGTTATGACGGTCCAGATCGCCGCCGACCAAATCATAATCGCCGCTCGTATCTCGAACCAATAAGACTGCCAGCGAAAGGAAAACGCCAACAGCTGCGAAATGGCGGTGCACGTGAACACGAGAAGCCAAATCTGGTGGGTGTCGTGGCCGAAGCCGTCATACCCGCCATAGTCCAGAAGATCGGGCTGCGCTGTCAGCGCGTACACCCATCCGATCATGCAGCTCAAAGACAAGAACTCCACAACGCGACCGGGAACCATAAAGATATGGTTCTCGCAATAGTGGCCGAAGGCATTCAAAGCCCGATCGATTGGCCGGAAAATGGACGACATACGCATGGAGGTCATTGCCCAGTTCCAGCGGGCAACCGCTCTTCATCTTTGCACCAAACCTTCCGCTTGGTACCGCCATCGTAGTGGACCGCTAGATCCTGTTCGATCAGCCAGTCGCCCAGATCGACGACCGTGCCATCAACAACCATGCGAATGTCGCCAACCCAGCGACCGGCATACTTGCCCAAACCGACATTCTCGATTCCGATTTTTGTGCCGACCGGCAGCATCTCGGTGACCAGAGCCGAGACCTCTAGCCCAAGCTCACGCTCTGCCTCGCACTGTGCGCCAAACCGCCCGCGTCGCTTTTCGGGCGTATCGAGATCGCGCTCACGAATATCGACCACCTGACCGAGACCCGGCGCTAAGATGACGCGCGCCTCAACGGTGTCACCGTCAATGACGCGAACGACTTCCGCCTCGTACGTAGTGCGAAAGGCGTCAGCAGCGCCGACACCAATCACACCGCACACTGCCATAGTCGCAAGGCTAGCTTTCGCTGACATCACTTCTCTCCTTCAGTTCGTCACCACCACACAGGGTCGCGACAACTTCGTTATGTTCTTTGATCTGAAAGACCGTTTCGTCGGTGTCACTCACCGACCAGGTGATCGGCGAAATGGCATCACAGACTGAAATGGATGGCGTGGGAGGAAGCGTTACCTGGTCTCCCACGACATTCAGCTCAGTCCCTGCGATAGCCGTCATCAGCGCGCAGCCCGTCAGGGTTGGCAGCAAGGCGATCGCGAAAAACGCGGCGCGCATGTTCGGCTTCGTTGACCAGATTGCGGGCATCTTCGAGGGCCTCCTTAAGAGCCTCGCGCCGACCGATGATCCGCCCTTCCTTCTGAGCCGCGGCCTCAAGCTCGCGGCTGCGCTTGGCAACCGCTGCTAGAAGCGACAGAACAGCACGAAGGGCGGTCAGCCAGCGCATGGATCAGATGATCCGATCAATCTTCGAGGTTGCGACCCAGCGGCCGTAAGCGCCCATAAGGCCACCGCCGACTTGAGCCAGCAGCGTTGCCACCTCCACCAGCACAGTCTGCTGACCCGCACTGAAATCAAACAGCGTGGCAACGACGGCGATAAGCGGACCAACAAAGCCCTTGGAGGTGAGCGCGGATTTAGTCGTATTCATAGAGGTATCCTTTCAGGTGGGCGAAGCGGCGGCTTCCGGTTTCTTGATGGTGACGTTGTTGGTGATCGATGGCTGCTCGACAGCTGTGATGGTGACAGACACCCGGAAGCCCATCGCGCGCATGTCGGATGTGAACCGAGCGACCTTCGAAAGCATTGTGTCAGCTGGCCGGACGGTTACCGCCTCGGCGCCTTGCTGCACTTCCGTCTCGAGAAGCTCCGCTTCCATTTGAGAGATTGCGGCTTCCTGCTGAGCGGCGATCCGAGCAGCGCGGAAGGCTTGGGCGTAGTTGCCAATCGCCTGCCACTTATCAGTGCCGTTCACGACCCGGCGATCATCTTTCCAGCTTTCCGTCTGAATAGCGGCGCGCAGCTCAACACCCGTCCACCAGCCTTCATGGTTACCCAGAAACAGACAATGAGCGGAGAGGATCGGATCAAGACGAAGATCTGGATTGGCCTCGAAATCGATCTTCAGACCGAACTCTTCGTTCAACCGATCGGACGAGAACCGCGCATTTCGGCGGCCAGTGTTCTGCACGTGGCCGGCACCACGGAATTTGAAGCCGTCGCCGGGAGCAGTGTTGCCCAGCTCCGCCGCTTTCTGCGCGTTCCCCATCACGTCATAGCGGAGGAAGTAAGAGGGGTCGCCTCGCTCGTGAATGGGCTGCATGGTGAAAGCAGTTTCGTGAAACGCCGTTCCCATATTGTAGTCCAACTCGAGAGCCACGAAGCCTTCCCGATTGGCGTAGTGCTCTTCCCAAACATCCAGCAGGGCATTCATGCCATCGACCTGCGCTTGCGACAGAGATCCATTGAAGGGATCGTTGCGCAGGGCGTCGAAGTAGGTGGCTCGGTCGATTTTTGCAGTGGGTGCGGTCACGGCTTGAAACCTTTTCAATTAGGCTTCAAAGATCGCAGGCAGCAGCTAGAAATTCAGGGCTGGCAGGTGTCAGCCCTGCATAAATCAGAGCCCGAAATTCCGGCGTCTGTTACTTGTCCGCATCGCTAAAGAGGTCGGGCTCGCCTTTGCGAGCTTCAGCATTGTAGCGGAAGCCCGTGCGCTCATGGATGCCCAAACGACGACTGGCAGACCTGACGGAAGCGCCCTTGGCGCGCATCTGATCAAAAGAACGCCTGGTCTTTGGACCGCGGCTCATGGGGCCGCGGGGAAAGATTGCATGGGTGTAACCCATCTCACGGTCGGTTGAGGAATACTGTCGATAAAAGTCGCAGATCGCCGTTGCATGCTCGAGGCCAACCAGCTCTGTGAGCCAATGACCAGGCTTGGCGCGCGCCGGTATGGTGGTCCGAGTGCCGCCCACCGCATCGGCAATCTTGAGCGCGCATTCGAGGTCGGTAACGTCTGCGATTTCGCAGAGGGCCTCTGGCAGGTCTCCATAGGAGTCATGCATGGTCGCATCCCTCCTGCACCGCAGCCTTTATGCGCTGGCAGGCAAGTTCGAAGTGCTTGGGGTTATGCTCCACACCAATGAATGTGCGGCCCGCGCGAACCGCAGCGACGCCAGTCGATCCAGATCCCATGAAACAATCGACAATCGTCTCGCCAGCGACGTTGCGAAGGATTTTGTCCATCACATAGTCGGGCTTCACGGTTGGGTGATCGTGCTCGCTCTTGCCTACCGGACCAAGGATGTAGCGTCCAAGTTCACTGATCTGGCCAACTGGTGCAGATCCCTTCTGCCAGGCATGAACGAAAAACTCGGTGTCTGGCACATAGTGCTGATTGGCGACTGGCATTGGGTTGGTCTTGTGCCAAGCCAACACTACGTGACGGTGAAAGCCCTGTTTCATGCGATCGATGATTTTGCCGAGCTGGTCGTTATGGCAGAAGCAGACTATCTGCTTTGCCCACTTCCAAGACAGGATCGAAAGATCGAAACCCTTGTCGATTCCGCAGTTGGCGATGGCGTCCATATTGGGACGTTGAGCTCGAAACTGACCACCACCAGAAGTGTTGAACTCGTAAGGCGGATCGGTGATGAGCGCGTCCTGCCGGCCGATTGAGGGCATCAGCTTGTAAGCGTCCCCGCAATACAGGGTATGATTGCCGATCTGGACAACTTGCTCTGTCATTTGGAGGCCATAGCCTCGCGAATTGCAGGTTCGTTCTGCGACAGCCAACGAAGTGTCTCGTCAGCTGCGCGCAGCTGACTGACGTGCAGATCACGCTGGTCCTTGGTTGTCAGGCCCAGCGCGGCCGGGTAGCGTTCCTGAACGAGCACCGAGTGCAGGTACGCGGTGCCGACGAGCCAGGGCATGAACG
>JBCBZX010000246.1:0-4559 GCA_039815105.1 Pseudomonadota bacterium | reverse complement strand
CGATACCGGTTGCGGCGATGATGCCCCAAAGCGACAGGCCGCTCGCGAGGCCGAGGGCAAATTTGATCGCTGTAATCCGACCCCGCGACATGGCGCATGTGGCCAGTGCGAGGATGGCGGGTCCGGGGGACGCTGTCACAATTGCAAAAGCAGCAACAATCGCCGCCAGACCCGCGAAATCCATCACATGCCCAATTCGGCTTTGACGGCTGCCATCGCATCGCCACCGTCAAAAGTGGTCACACCATCAAGCCAAGTGTCCAAAACACCGGGATTGGAGGCCAGCCATGCCTTTGCGGCATCGCTGGGATCTTCGCCGTCATTTAGGATCGCGCCCATGATTTCGTTTTCCATGGGAAGCGAGAATTCCAGATTGGTCAGCAACTTGCCAACATTTGCACATTCGTCGACATAGCCCGCGCGGGTGTTTGTGTAGACATTGGCGCCGCCAAAATTAGGACCGAAAAAGTCATCTCCGCCGTCGAGATACTCTAGCTCGAAATTGGCATTCATAGGGTGTGGCGCCCAGCCCAGAAACACGATGGCCTCGTCACGCTTTGTGGCGCGTGCGACCTGGGCTAACATCCCCGCCTCCGAGGACTCCGCTACCTCAAAGCCGCTCAGGCCAAACGCGTCCTTCTCGATCATATCGAGGATCAGGCGGTTGCCATCATTGCCGGGCTCAATGCCGTAAATCTTGCCGTCGAGCTGGTCCTTGAATTTGGCGATGTCGGCGAAGCTCTTCAGGCCTTCGTCGTACAGTGACTTTGGTACGGCAAGCGTGTACTTGGCGCCTTCAAGGTTGGCCCGCACTGTGTCCACGGTCCCGGCTTCTCGGTAAGGCGCGATATCAGCTTCCATGGTTGGCATCCAATTGCCCAGGAATACATCCACATCGCCGGACTCCAGAGATTTGTAGGTCACCGGCACACCCAGCACCTTAATGTCTGTCTCGTAGCCCAATGCGTCCAGAACGAGTGTGGTCGCAGCCGTTGTGGCGGTGATGTCCGTCCACCCGACATCCGAGAACGTCACTTCCTTACACGCGCCATGGCCGGCAGCGAGGGCAGGCATGGCCATTGCTGTTGTCGCCAGAAGCGCACCAAATGTGGTGCTGACAAGTTTGCGGGCTTGAGTGCTATTCATCGGGTATCTCCTATGTGGTGTGGCGAACTCAAACATGCTCAAACGCGATCTGCAACGCACAAAGCGATCAGCGAATGCGCAAGCCAGATGCGGCATCGAACAGATAGGCCTGCGACGAATGGAAGGCGACGGGCTGCTCGGTGCCGATGCGGACGTCGCGGCCCTCGCGGCTTTCGATGACCAATGGTGCCTCAGTCTTGGCCTCTGCATAAATGTAGGACGCACCGCCCAAATGCTCGACAACGGATGGGCGAATTGTGAGCTTCACATCGCCGGCCGGGTCAAAATGCTCGGGGCGAATGCCCAGTTTCAAAGCCGTGCCATTTGCCGGTGCATCACCTGTGATGGCGATGTTTGCCACAGCGCCCGGATAGTCCGGCAGAGTTATTTCCAAGGAACCGCTGGAGGATTTGACCACTTTCGCGTCCAAGAAATTCATTGATGGTGAACCGATAAAGCCAGCAACAAAAATATTGTCAGGATCGTCATACAGGTGCAGTGGCGCGCCAACCTGCTCGATATGGCCTCCGCGCAGCACGACAATCTTGTCGGCCAGGGTCATGGCCTCGACCTGATCGTGGGTGACATAAATCATGGTTGCGTCGAGGTCGTTATGAAGTTTGGCAATCTCCACCCGCATGGCGACGCGCAACTCGGCATCCAGATTGGACAATGGTTCGTCGAACAGGAAGACCTTGGGCTCGCGCACGATGGATCTGCCAATGGCTACGCGCTGGCGTTGGCCGCCGGAAAGCTGCTTTGGGGTGCGATCTAGCAGTGCGTCCAGCTCTAGAATTTTGGCAGCCTTGGCAACACGGGCCTTGATCTCTTCTTCGGGAGCCTTGTTCATTTTCAGACCGAAGCTCATGTTCTCGCGCACCGTCATGTGCGGGTAGAGCGCATAGGATTGGAAAACCATGGCCACGCCGCGGTCGGCAGCTTCAATGTGGGTCACGTCTCGGTCGCCAATGACCAGTTGGCCGGACGTCGCTTCTTCCAGGCCAGCCACCAAGCGTAGCAGCGTGGACTTGCCGCAGCCCGAGGGGCCCACAAAGACAACGAATTCGCCTGAATTTATCTCGAGATCGACGGAATGGATCACATCGACAGGCCCGAATGATTTTTTGAGTTTGTTGAGCTTTAAGTCGGCCATATCGGCGCTCCCGTGCTGTGTCTTGTCATGTTCGAATGGATTTGGTTGCGGATGCTAGCTGCGTCTGGGACCCATGCGCAGCGAGAGGTCTTTGGTGATGGCATGGGCGGTTTGCGAGACGAGGTCGCTCCAGCCTGCAAGAGTTTCCATGGGTACGCGGTAGGACGGCGCTGTAACTGAGATGCCGCCCACCGTGTTCCCGTCATGGGCCGACACTGCGGCGGCAACGCAATGGATGCCCGGCTCGTGCTCCTCGCGGTCAAAAGAAATGCCGCAACTGCGAATGTCTTCCAACTCGTCCGCCAAGGTCTCCCGGGTCACAAACGTGTTGTCCGTATGCCGGTGAAACTTCATTCTGCCGATGCGCTCGCATGCATCTTCGGGCGTGAGGGCGGCTAGGGCGGCCTTGCCGACGCCGGTGCAGTAGGATGGGGACGCTTTGCCAATCTGACTGTGCATGCGCACGGACTGCCGCGCGTCGACCTTGTCCAGATACACAACTTCAAGGTCTTGAAGGATGCCCAGATGCACCGTCTCGCCGGTGGCTTTGTGCAGGTTTTCGATGTGAGGGGCCGCCACATTGCGAAGATCGTTGCCATCCCACGCTTGAACGGCAAACCGGAGCAGGCGGATGCCAAGCCGGTAGGACTGGTCTGGTGCGACCTCCAGCAAACCCTCGTCAATGAGATTTGTCAGCTGCCGGTGCAATGTGCCGCGGGGCTGTGTTGTGCGTGACAGCAGATCCTTAAAACGCAATGGCTCATCGGCTGACGCAACCAGATCGAGAACTGAAATGGCCTTGCCCAAAGTTCCCGTCCCACTGGCACCATGCCCTGTGGTTGGCGTTGTGCTTTGATTGTCCTGAAACGCTACGCTGTCGGCTGGCGCTAGGTTCGGATCGTTGATCATTGCAGCAACGTCCTCCCTGTTGCGCGCATCGTCACGTTCGGCTTTCGAAGGCATCGCTGGCTCCCCCCAAACGCTACCAAGCTAACTTGACGAAACCGACGTTAGGTGGAATGTTCCACTTAGTCAAACGACGTTCCGCATAATGGAACTGCATAGATCGCAGCCTTTTATGCCGTCGGCTGGCGTTGCAACCACGGTTTGTCCGTGGAACGCTTCTATCAGGCGGTGCCAGGGATGGCCCGCGCACCGGGAGGAAATTTTATGAAAACTGTGCTCAAGACAGGCGCGCTCACGATTGCAGCTTCGTTGTTCGCAACATCTGCAATGGCGTCTGAACTCAACATCATCTTCGATGACACAAACCCAGCTCCAAAGGCTGGCTTTGAAGCGGCTGTGGAGGCTTTTAAGGCCGCTAACCCAGACATTGATGTGAAGGTTTCGATCAATGACCGCGAAGCCCACAAGACCGCTATCGGCAACTTTCTCGCCGCCGATGCGCCCGATCTGACAACTTGGTATCCGGGCAACCGTATGGGTCCATATGTCGATGAAGGTCTCTTCATGGATATTTCGGACCTGTGGGCGTCCGATGAGAACCTGTCGTCAAACTTCGAGGCTATCAAGCCAACGATGACCCGTGACGGCAAGCAGTGGGGCGTGCCTTACTCGTACTACCAGTGGGGCGTGTATTACCGCAAAGACATCTATGACAAGCTTGGCCTGTCCGAGCCTGCGACATGGGACGAGATGCTGTCCAACTGTGATACGCTCAAAGAGAATGGCGTGACGCCGTTCACCATCGGCACCAAGTTTCTTTGGACTGCTGCGGGCGTGTTTGATTATCTGAACCTGCGGACCAATGGCTATGACGTGCACAACGGCCTGACAGGTGGTACGATCAAATATACCGACCCGCGCATTCAGGCGACGTTCGACAATTGGGAAACCATGCTCGAGCGCTGCACATTTGTTGCCAACCACTCCACAATGAGCTGGCAAGATGCGATTGCACCCTTCGCAAATGGCGATGCTGCCCACTACGTGATGGGTAACTTTGCCGTGGACGGCTTCAAAAATGCAGGCCTGACCGAAGATCAGATCGACTTCTTCCAGTTCCCTCAGATCAACGCTGATGTGGCGCGGGCTGAAGAAGCGCCAGCTGACGCTTTCTTCATTCCGGCGAAAGCTCAGAATGTCGAGAACGCCAAGAAGTTCCTGTCGTTCATCGCACAGCCTGAAATCCAGGCCGAGTGGAATAAGACCATTGGTCAGCGTCCACCGAACTCGGAGGTACTGGCGATCGGGCTGGCGGCGGCGGCGGTCTTGATCCTGACCTTCGGGCTGGGGCGGG
>JBCBZX010000464.1:0-1547 GCA_039815105.1 Pseudomonadota bacterium | reverse complement strand
TGACCGAGAACGCAGCGATCCTGACATACCTCCATGAGATCGCACCACATGCCCACATTCTGCCGGCTTCGGACGATGCGTTTACCCGCGCTCAGTACCGCTCTGATCTCATTTGGTGTTCTTCCACGTTTCATGTAGCGGTCCGCCAGGTGCGGATGGCCATGCGGTTCACCGACGGGGATTCAACGGGTGTCCGCTCAAAGGGTGTCGAGTACACGAGCGAAATTTTCAAACAGGTCGATGAACGCGTAAGCGGCGGGCGCTGGTGGTATGGCGACGCCTGGTCGATCGTCGATGTCTATATCAACTGGTGCGTGATGACAGCAGCCAGCGCAGAACCCGCCCTCTTGCAAGCCAGCCCCAACATCCAAGCACACATGCAACGGGTCATGGCTCGTCCGAGCTTCCAGAAAGCAATGGGGGTCAGCATGGCTTTGGAGAAAGAGCACCAGATCGAATTTCCGGCCTGACCGCCGACAAAACCAAATCCCGCAGGCATTCTTCGGCGGGGCCCAATGGGAAAGGGAGAAACAATGGGCGCCGTTTCAGCAGGCGATCAGACGCCGCAAGGTGAGTGGGACCGCAGCTATGAAGTCAAGGCGATCGTATTGCTCTCGATCGGATTTGGCCTAGTGGGGCTGGATCGCTTCATAATCTATCCCCTCTTCCCAGTAATGGCAGAAGATCTTGGCCTGAGCCTCCAGGATCAAGGGTTGATCGCTGGCGTCCTGGCCTTGACCTGGGGTCTGTCATCGATCTTTGCAGGGAATCTGACCGACCGGATTGGGATGAAGAAAGTGCTGGTGGGATCGGTGATCGGATTTTCGATCCTCGTCGCCATGAGCGGACTGGCAACGGGTTTGATCACGCTTTTGATCATTCGCGCCGTGATGGGGTTTGCCGAGGGCGGTTTCGTACCTTCAAGCATCGTGGCGACCGTCGATGCGTCGAAGCCGAGCCGGATCGGGATGAATGTTGGCATACAGCAAATGGCCATGCCCTTCTTTGGGCTATTCTTAGGGCCGCTCGTGGCAGTTGGCCTTCTCATGGTGCTGCCAAGTTGGCACTATGTGTTCGCTGTTTTGGCCCTTCCGGGCTTCGTTCTGGCCTGGTTTTTGTCCCGAAACATACGGTCTCGCGGCGCAGAGCCGAAAGCTGAGATTCCAACCGCCGAGGCCCGGCCCGCCCCATCATTGTGGGCGCCATACAAGTACCAGAACATCGCCGTGGTCACCGCGGGAATGATCTGTTTCTTCATAACGCTCCATGTCATGTCGGCTTTCATGCCGGTCTATTCGACGGACTATCTCGGCTTGTCGATGGAACAAATGGGCGGCTTGATGGCGGCGCTCGGAGGTGGCGGGCTCGTCGGCATGGTTCTGGTGCCCGGCGTGTCAGACAAGGTGGGACGTAAGCCTACCATTGTCGCCTCGCTGGCGATTGTGTGCCTGGTGTTTGCTCTCTGGGTTGGCACGGGCACCACCAATCCGTTGACAATAGCAGCTTGCTTGTTCCTTATCTCCCTATTTAATTCGGGAGTGGTGGCG
>JBCBZX010000130.1:0-8097 GCA_039815105.1 Pseudomonadota bacterium | reverse complement strand
GAGCGTGGGCTGTGACGCCAACGATAGGCACATGCAGGCCGGTGGTTTTCTCACGCTCACGAATGGCTTTAGTCGCCTCATGGCCATTCATGACCGGCATCGAAACATCCATCAGGATCAAGCGCGGGTTCACCTCACCGGATTTCTCCAATGCCAATTGCCCGTTCTCAACGATCTCGAAGGTGTAGTCCGTGTCCGCAAGAATTTGGGTGAGGACCAGCTGGTTCACCTCATTGTCTTCCGCTGCCAGAATGTCGAGCGCTGGTTTTGGATTGGCGTTGGACACAATTGCCACCGGCGCGGGCTCAGCAATCGGCTCAGCGTGTGGTGCCGCGGTGGTTTGCACAGCTGCCGGAGCCGGCTCTGCCGCCATCGGTGTCGCCGTACTCGCAGGGGCTGCAGTCGGTGCTGCAACGGCTGAACTGTCGGCCATCGGCGCTGGTTGAGGAGCAGCCGGAACGGATACAGCTGGCGTCTGATTTTCAGCGGCCAGCACCACTGGCTCTTGAGCAGTCGGGGAAGACGCAACCGTCTCCGCGACAGCTGGAGCCGATGCATTGGTAGTCCCAGGGGCTTCATCAGCAACCGCCGGCGCTGCGACTTCTTCCGCCATAGCGGTAGCAGGTTCAGCCATCGCGGCGGGCTCATCGACCGACATGCGCACTGATCCGGTTGCCTGCTCGTTGCGATGACGCTGCAGCGTATCCACAAGACCTTCAAGCAAGTGAGACGCACGCGCTGGCTTCATAAGGTAGTTGTAAACACCCAGTGCCTCAAACTCTTGCTCCGACATTTGCACATCCATGGATGTCAGCATCAAAATGGGTGTTCCCGCAGCTCCGGGATCATCTTTGATGGCGTTTGCGACCTGCAGGCCATCCATTTCCGGCATGTGATAGTCGAGGATGATAGCCTCAAAAGGAACGCCCATCTGACGGGCTTCTTTCACCAGATTGATGCCATCCGGTCCGTTGTCGAGGGCAATGCCTTCAAAGCCCCACGCCGTCAGCTGCTCCAGCAGAATGGCTCGGTTGACCTCATTGTCGTCAATCACAAGCACCTGTGCACCGGTTACATCCACCGGTGCGGCTGCAACCTGTGGCTTGGCATCGTGGATGGGTAATGTGACATCAAAGAAGAAGGTCGATCCCTCTCCCTCGACACTGGTGGCTCCAATCTCGCCGCCCATCATCTCAATCAGGCTGGACGAGATCGACAGGCCAAGACCTGTCCCCTCATGTTTGCGGGTTGACGAGGTATCAGCCTGATTGAACTTCTCAAACACGGACTTCACCTGATGGGCAGGGATGCCAACGCCGGTATCCTCGATCGCCACATGCAACTGCACGTCGGACCCTTGTTGTGTCGCTTTAACGGACACGAGGACATGGCCCTGCTCGGTGAATTTTACCGCATTGCCGATGAGGTTGGTGAGAACCTGGCGCATGCGGCCCTGGTCGCCGACGATCTCCTTTGGAAGGTTTGGATCGACCTTCACCAGCAATTCCAAATCCTTTTCAAGAACCCGGTTGGACACCAGAGTTGCCACGTCTTCCACACACCCGGCGAGGTTGAATGGAGCGTTCTCGAGCCGCAGCTGGCCAGCATCGATTTTTGAGAAGTCCAGAATATCGTTGATGATGGTCAGCAGCGCATTGCCAGATTTGAGAATGATATCTGTAAAGGTTGCCTGCTTGGTATCCATTTCCGTTTTGGACAAAAGCTCCGCCATGCCCAGCACCCCGTTCATTGGGGTTCTGATTTCATGGCTCATATTGGCCAAAAATTCAGACTTCGCGCGATCCGCCAATTCAGCGGTGAGGCGAGCCTCCTCAATGTCGCTAATGTCCGCCAGGGAACCGATGACCAGCTTGGTTCCGTTCGGAAGATTAACAGGGCACTTGTAACCAAGCATTGAGCGTGTCGTGTCGTCTTCGCCATCTAACTTAAATCTAAGCTCCTGCACCTCATCGGTTGCCATGGCTTTGGAGTAGACCTCGGACATCTGCCGGGCGAGGTCTTGATCAAAGATATCGTCGGCCGCTCGGCCAACTGCATTGCGTTGCGAGATGCCGGTGATCTCGCACCAACGCTCGTTCACATACTTGAAGTCAAGATTCTCATCTTTGATGTAGGCGCCAATTGGCAGCGCTTCCAAAGCAGTTTTGAACATCTCGATGTCAACAAGTTGACGTTTCAAGCGCTCCTGGGTGCGTCGCGCGTCAGTCACATCAACACGTGTGCCGATCATAAGGCCGTTTTCCAAACGCCTGTTGCGAAGTTCGATCCAGCGCCCTTCGGAATTTTGCAGGAATCCATTCCAGACAGGTTTGTGGAACTGAGCGATCTTTTCATCAATGAAAGCTTGCCGCTCCGTCATCTCCGAGCCATGGACAGTACCGTCGGCTCGGCTCAGATCGCGATCGTACAGAATACCAAGCGTGTCTTTCAAATTAGCGCCCGGCACCATCACTCCCTTTGCTCTCGGATAGAAATCGTCGATGCACTCATTCACAAGAATGATGTTGTCTTCCGCATCAGCAACTATGACACCCATATCGAGTTCAGAGATCACCATGCGAGTGAGCGCTGCTGCTTCGTCTGCTTCTTTTTGGGCGGCTTTAGCGGCAGCACGCGCCTCGCGGTCTCGCTGCTTCTGCGCAGAAATGTCCGTGTATGTCAGTGCGTAGTTGCCGCTCGGCAAGCGATTAGCCGCAATAACCAGCGTCGCGCCATCTGCGCGGGGAATTTCTGTTGGTACGATGCGCCCGGTGCGAATGGCGGCCAAACGGGCTTCAACGAATGCGGGCCAATCGTCTTCGGCGACGTCATACAGGCCCATGGCCCGAATTTCTTCCACCAAATACACGAATGACCGCCCAACGAATTGCGCCGAAGACGGCAGCTTCCACATGCTCTTCATGGCTGGGTTCATCGTGATGACGTTCAGCTTGTCATCAAGCAGGAGGAAAGCAACTTCCATTTCCGCCAGGGCGTGGGCAAAGTCTGCCTCGGAACCCTCGATCTTAACCAGACCTTCGGTGTCTTTCTCGGCCTGATTGCCAGAATTCTCAGTGTCTGTTTGGACGGCAGACCATACGGCAGACTTGGGTTGAACAACCTTCGCCTCACCAGCATCGACTTGCACGGCGGGCGCCGCTGCAGGCACGGCAGGTGCGGTTTGCCCCGGCTGACCAAGGCCATCAATGCGCGTAACAAGATATTTCTCCGCGCCAACGGTGGCTTGCTCGAGATTAAAAGTCAGTCGTTTATTGTCGCGGCCCACAAGTACGATGGCTTGAGGACGACCAAAAACAAACGCGCGCCGCTCCTTTTGATCCAGCTCGCTATCGGCTTCCTGAGCCAGGACTTGGCGGGCGTCTTTGCCCATGAAGTCCGCAGGTTCACGACAGAGCTCCTTGCACAACTCAGGCGAAACCCAAACAAATCGCAACTCACGATCTTTAATGCTGGAGATCGTTGGATCGCTCTTAACCAGCGCTTCAAGATCGGTATTCAATTCCCACATGGAAGTGCCCTCAAACAAAATCACTTTGCTAAAGTTAGCCTTGCGAAGTTAATTTGTGGTTCACCAACCCAAGCTGAACGAGGCTCGCAGCCAGAGTATTTTGAAGGGTTGCCCGAGCGCGTAATAGCACCAAATATTGGTTCACACTCGCAGCGGAGCTTTCATGCGCTTTCTTCACACCATGGTTCGCGTCGAAAATGTCGACGCCTCACTCAAATTCTATTGCGACCTTCTGGGGCTTCGGGAGGTGCGGCGGATGGACAATGAAAAAGGGCGTTTCACGCTGATATTTCTGGCCGCGCCGGAGGATCTTGGCACCTCGTCAGAAAAGCGCTCTCCGGAGCTTGAGTTGACCTATAATTGGGATCCGGAATCCTATTCAGGCGGTCGCAACTTTGGCCACCTAGCCTATCGCGTGCCCAACATCTACGACACGTGCCAGCGCCTGATGGATGGCGGGGTAACCATCAACCGGCCACCACGGGATGGGCACATGGCCTTTGTCCGGTCACCCGATGGCATTTCAGTGGAGATACTCCAGGAGGGCGATCATCTGGAACCTGCGGAGCCTTGGGCGTCCATGGAGAATACGGGCGAGTGGTAGAGGCCCGATCCGTTTTCCACCTCGCCTTCCATGTCGCTGACCTGGATGAAGCCCGGCGGTTTTACGGTGGCCTGTTGGGTTGCCGTGAAGGCCGAAGTACCGACACTTGGGTGGACTTCGACTTTTTTGGCCATCAGATATCACTTCACCTTGGCGAACCGTTCAAAACCACGAACACAGGCAAGGTCGGTGAGCATATGGTGCCCATGCCGCATATGGGCGTTGTGTTGCACAGTGACGACTGGCGGGCGCTGGCCGAACGGCTTGAGGAAGCTGAACTGAGCTTTGTGATTGCACCCCATACACGCTTCGCCGGTGAAGCTGGTGAGCAGAACACCATGTTTTTCAAAGACCCGTTCGGCAATCCGATTGAAGTCAAGGGGTTTGCCGACTGGGAAGCAGTGTTTGCGAGCTAAGCAAGCTTGTCGGCAATTGTGTCAAACCTCTCGACCAGGTTCGCTTTTTCTGCATCCGATACAAATGTGCTGGCAAATGCGTTTCTGCCCAGCTGTTTGATCTCCGGCGCCGTCAGCTGCACGGCGTCCGCCAGAGCCTGATAGTTCTCGGTCATGTAACCACCGAAATAGGACGGATCATCGGAATGGATGCTCACGTTCAGGTCAGCTTCCAACATTTGGCGTATGGGGTGGTTCTTCAGATCAGGCACCACTTGAAGCCGCATGTTTGAAAGCGGGCATACGGTCATCGGCATCTTGTCAGCTGAAAGCCGGGCCACCAGAGCTGGATCCTCCAGCGCCCGATTGCCATGGTCCACCCGCGCGACACCCAGACCATCGAGCGCCTGCCAAACATAGTTGGGCGGGCCCTCCTCGCCTGCATGGGCCACACATATGAAACCTTGTCTCTTCGCCTCCGCAAATACGCGTGCAAACTTGTCAGGCGGATTGCCAAGTTCAGATGAATCCAGTCCCACCGCGAAAACATGGTCTTTGCAGCGGCTGGCATGACCCAATGCCTCGAAGGCGCTGTCTTCATCCAGGTGGCGTAGAAAACACATGATCAATTTGGAACTCATACCCAGGTCACGTTTGGCTTTGTCCAGAGCGTCGGTAATGCCCGATAACACCGTGTCAAAGGCGACACCACGCCCAGTGTGGCCCTGCGGATCAAAGAAAATCTCCACGTGCACGACGTTCTGAGCCGCGACGCGCTGCAAATAAGCCCAGGTCAGATCAAAGAAATCTTCGCGGGTGATCAACACGCTCATCCCAAGATAATAGACGTCCAGAAAGTCCTGAAGGTTGGAGAACTTATACGCCGCCCGGATGTCCTCCACCGTGTCATAAGGCAGTGACACATTGTTGCGCTGTGCCAGCGCCATCATCATCTCAGGCTCCAGAGAGCCCTCAATGTGCAGATGCAACTCAGTCTTGGGCATCTCTTCAATGAGTTGCGTCAGCGACATGATGGGTCTCCTGTTCTGCGTGATAGTTTGTCAATGCGGCCATGATCTCCGCCGCGAAATGAACGGCCAGGACTTCGGGACGTTTGTCCATGGCGACATGAGGTGCGATTGGGCAATTGAGCTGTTTGGCAACCGGGTGGCCCTCGCTCTTGGCCCAGCTGTCAAACCTGGCGCGCTTGGTGGCGGATCCAATCATACCGATATAGGCGACATCCTTACGGCTGAGTGCGCTGGCCGCAATCATGAAGTCCAGCGCGTGGTCATGGGTCAGGATCACAAATGCCGAGCCAGAAGGTGCACTTGCCATCACCTCTTCTGGAATGGCCGTCACGCGCTTGGACAGACGCGGCAAATCCAACACCAGTGCGGGTGCATCTGGCCGCGTTTCCACCAAGTGAGTGGCGACCGGCAAGCCATTGAGCACCTGCACAAGTGCATGGCCAACATGACCGCCGCCAAAGACGTAAACTGCGGGCCGTGAGGTCTCGTCCTCATCCATTGCGGTGAGCAGCGCGGTCAGCACGTCGCCTTGGGCGAAATCAAAGGCAAGGTTCACCCGACCACCGCAGCACTGGCCAATATCTGGGCCAAGAGCCACGCTTTCCCGACTGCTGGCGCCGACACCAAGCAATATGCGCCGCGCATGGTCGATGGCCAGATATTCCAGCTGTCCACCACCAATCGTTCCCAAGACGGTATCGCGTGACACCAGCATAAATGCGTCCGTGCCCCGGGGTGCAGACCCCCGCGTGCCGACCACGCGAACAAGGATGCAGTTGTTTTCTGTGGCAAAAAGGCCAACATCTTCCGAAGAGATCATTCCACCTCAGCCGCCCTTCGCATGGCTTCGCAGGCCATCAACACGCATTCGGGCGTGGCGGGCGCGTTCAATCTGGGACACTCGCGATAGTTGTTCAAACTGGCAACTGCCATACCAAGCGCCTCAAAAACCGAGACCGCCAGCATAAATGGCGGCTCACCCACAGCCTTGGAACGGCGAATGGTCCGCTCGGGGTTTTGCGACCATGGCACAAGCTTGACGTTCAACTCACGCGGCACATCAGACGCCAGAGGGATTTTGTAAGTGGAGGGGGCGTGGGTGTGCAGCTTGCCCTTGGCATCCCACCAAAGCTCCTCGGTTGTGAGCCAACCCATGCCCTGCACAAAGCCACCTTCAACCTGCCCCAGATCGAGCGCTGGATTCAGCGAATTGCCGACATCGTGCAAAATGTCTGTGCGCAAAACTTCATATTCACCGGTGAGCGTGTCCACGGCCACCTCAGAACAGGCGGCGCCATAAGCATAATAGAAGAACGGCCGCCCCTCCCCCTTCTCACGGTCCCAATGAATATCCGGCGTTTTGTAAAAGCCGGTCGCCGACAATTGCACACGGCACAGATAGGCTTGATCAACGAATTGCGCGAAGGGCTGCACTTCATCGCCCAGCCGCACCTGCCCATCCGCCAGGGAGAATTCCTCCGCGGGGATGCCAACGGTTTGGACGGCGAAATCGCGCAATCGGTCGACAATCGTCCGCGCTGCAATCAGAGCTGCCATGCCGTTCAAATCTGCGCCTGAAGAAGCTGCGGTGGCCGACGTGTTGGGAACCTTCGACGTATCGGTCGCCGTGACTTTGACTGCATCCGCCGCCAGCCCCAGCTCTCTCGCCACTATGGCGGCGACCTTGGTGTTGAGGCCCTGCCCCATCTCCGTGCCGGCATGGTTCACCATGACAGATCCATCGCGGTAGATATGCAGCAATGCACCCGCCTGATTGTAGAAGGTGGCCGTGAAGGAAATACCGAATTTTACCGGCGTGAGCGCAATGCCGCGTTTGATGATTGAGGATTTGGCATTGGCAGCAATTATGTCGGCTCGCCGAGCGCGGTAACCGCAATCAGCCGCAAGCTCATCTACGATACGAGCGATGATATTGTCGGTGATGGTCTGGTGATAAGGCGCGATGTTTCTGTCGCTGGTGCCGTAAAAATTGGCCTTGCGCACATCCAACGGATCGCGGCCCAAGCTGTAGGCAATCTCTTCCACAAGCCGCTCGGCCACAATCAAGCCCTGGGGGCCACCAAAGCCGCGAAACGCTGTATTGGATACGGTGTGCGTGCGACGGGGCTCCGATCGAAGCTCGACTGACGGGTAGAAATAACAATTGTCCGCGTGAAACAATGCACGGTCCGTGACGGGGCCGGACAGATCTGCGGAAAAGCCGCAGCGCGCGGCAAATGTCCCATCCACGGCTTCGATGACACCTTCATCATCATAGGCCACCGAGTAGTCGGCCACAAAATCATGACGCTTGCCGGTTGACGTCATATCATCGTCGCGGTCGGGCCGGATCTTCACCGGCCTGTTGAGGCGCGATGCCGCAATTGAGGCAATAACGGCGAAAATGTTGGACTGGGTTTCCTTGCCGCCGAATGCGCCGCCCATGCGCCGCACCTCCACCCGAACATCCCCCATTGAGCGCCCGAGGCAATGGGCCACCATGTGTTGCACTTCGGTGGGGTGCTGAGTGGACGAATG
>JBCBZX010000380.1:0-2749 GCA_039815105.1 Pseudomonadota bacterium | reverse complement strand
CGAAGTAACGCTCCATCAGGCCACGGATGTCATTATTTTCAACCGCTTGCATCACATCACACCCTCAGGTTCGAGGTGAGGTGCCGCCGCAGAACGCTCCGCCAGTTCCGTCGCTGCGATGGCAACGAGGATCAGGATCAACAGTGTCACGGCTTTTGTGTCTGCCGCTGAACCAATCGAAGGAGGAAGCGGGGCGGGCCAAGAGGCGGCCCGTTTGTAGAGGAATGTCATTGGAAAGCTCCGTTTGATTACTTCCTTGACGTAGCAATCCAGAGCAACGAATGATAATATCGAGTTCTAATTGATACGATCCAAAAATTAGATCAAAGGGCCGCCAAATGACGCTTGATCAGCTTGTTGCACTGGACGCCATTGTGGCGACAGGCACCTTCCGCGCTGCGGCTGACCGCCTGAACAAAGCGCAATCCGCCGTCAGTCACCAAATCCGCAAACTGGAGGACGAGCTTGGGTTCGCCTTGCTATCGCGCGATGCGTATCGCCCAAGCCTGACGACAGAGGGGGAGGCGTTTTACCGCGAAACCGCGCGTGTGCTTGAACAGGTGCGCAGCTTGAAATCAGTCGCCGCCGGATTGCGCAGCGAACAGGAAGCAACGGTCTCTGTCGCCATCACGGCGACAATGGCTTTGGAGCCGGTGTTGGACCTGTTGGGCACGATCAAACAGACCTATCCGGGGACCAACATCCATGTGGCGTCCGAGATGATGGGGGGACCGCTGGCCCGGCTGATGAATGGCGACGCGGACATGATTTTTGCGGGTCTTCAAGACGTGCCAATTGATGATGTCGAAACGCTGCCATTTGACGAAATCACGATCCGCCCGGTGGCCAGTTCCGACTTCGAAGCCACTCAGAAAACCGGGGTTCGGTCCCGGCGTGAAATGCAAAGCTATACTCAAGTCATCGTCTCGGGCACAGGGGGCAAGGACTTTGACCAAAGCCGGGATGTCTTGTCAGGCGGCCAACGGTGGACCGTTTCAGACTTTGAGGCAAAGAGGTCCATAATCAAGGCCGGTCTTGGGTGGGGCGGCATGCCGGAGCACTTGATCCAAAAAGACCTGGCATCCGGCGCGCTTGTCCCATTGAGGGTTGATGGCTATCCGCCGCGCCACACCGAGATTTTTGCCATCCGGCGACGAGACAACCCCATGGGCAAGGTCATGACTGCGATTTGGACGTCAATTGAAGCGCGCGGGATTTCGGCTGATGAGCCCGGAACCTCCCACAAAACGGCTCCATAAAGTGTTGCGATCGGCCGCGCCCGTGCCACGGATTATACCGGACGGGCACGGCCAGTCTCAGGCGGCGACTGCGCCAACGTCTTGACCCGCAAGCCACCGCAGCGCCGTTTCCGCCACCCGTTTTCCCAAGTGTTCAGCAGTTCGCAGGTCCGATCCGGCAGGTGCAACTTCGGGCGGCGCATCAGCATTCGCCTGCGCCATCGCCCCCATGAATCCTCCAAGCCTGTTCAAATCCTCTGGGGAGCCGGTGCTGGTGTTGTTACCCGGGAGCAGCCCGAGCCCGACCCAGATCATACCATGTTGCATCGCAAAAAGGTTGATCTGCTGGAGTGTGGCCAGTTTGTCCCCGCTCATACCCGCAGAAACAGTAAAGCCCGCGGCCAGCTTGTTCTTCCACCGACCTTCAAGCCATCTCGCGGACGTCGCATCCAAGAAGGCTTTGAATTGCGCTGAGGCGCTACCGAAATAAGTAGGCGAGCCAAAGATGATTGCATCGGCCTCATCAATTACAGCCCAATTTGCCTCAAAATCCTCAACCGGGACTAGCGTTGTCGTTGCTTCGGCGACCTGGCTTGCGCCACGGCACACCGCCTTTGCTTGAACGGCGGTGTGCCCGTATCCGCTGTGGTAAACGATTACTATCTTTGCCATTTTTATCTCCATTTCATATCTATCGGTAGCGCGGAGGGATGAAGCATCAGACAATCCTCAGGCGCGCCGGTGTGTTGTTTTGTTTGGGTCTTGCTGCGGGTCAGGCGGCCTTTGCCGCGCTTGGCAGCCCATGAGGCATCCGAAAGCCAATCGCGATCCTGTTCCACGCGTTGATGGAGGTGACCACGAGGCTTAACGCAACTTGTTCGCGTGGGCTGAACTGGGCCGCAACCGCTGCATAATCTGCGTCTGGGGCATGGCTGATTTCAATCCGGGTCAACGCTTCGGTCCAGTTAAGTGCCGCAGCTTCGCGTGGGGTATACACCGACGCTTCACGCCAGGCATCCAGGAGGTAGAGCCGTTCCTCAGCTTCGCCACGCATTCGCGCCTCTTGCCAATGCATATTTATGCAAAAGGCGCAGCCATTGATTTGCGAGGCGCGCAATTTCACCAGATCAATCAAGCTCTGTTCCAGCCCGCTCGTGTTCAGCAGTTTCTCTTGCTCGAGCATCGGCTGAAACAGCTCGGGCGCAACGCTGAAATGATCCAAGCGTGGGGTATGTTCTTTGGGCATTTTCTTCTCCTTTGCATGGCAAACCATTGTGCCGGGTGTTTCAGCTGGCTTGCGGTTTCACGGGACACACAGGATTTGGGACAAGAGCGTCTGAGCTGCCCAAAAGTGATGTCATCCAAAAATCTAACCAAGTCAGATCACAATAAATAATATCGAGTTTGCATGTTCATGATCTGTATATAGGATCGGATTGGGTGGTGCTCGTGCCTTTCCAGATCGCCAGTCTTTGATGCTCAGATCCACGATGCTGGCAGGTAGCGGTAGG
>JBCBZX010000219.1:0-5243 GCA_039815105.1 Pseudomonadota bacterium | reverse complement strand
TGCTCGACGAACCGACCAACTATCTCGACCTTGAAGGCACCCTGTGGCTGCAGAACTTTTTGGCGCGCTACCCGCACACAGTCATCATCATCAGCCACGACAGAGATCTTTTGAACTCGTCGGTGGATACAATTCTGCACTTGGATCGCAAGAAGCTGACACTCTACAGCGGCAATTACGATGTGTTCGAGCGCATGCGAGCCGAGAAGGCCATGCAAATGGGCAAGGCCGCCGAAAAGCAGGCTGCCCAGCGGGCGCATCTGGAGGCGTTTGTCGAGCGGTTTCGCGCCAAGGCCAGCAAGGCCAAACAGGCCCAGTCACGGCTCAAAATGCTGGAGCGCATGGAAACCGTCGGAGCGGTGGTTGAGACGTCGGTCGCGCCGCTTTTTTTCCCCCATCCTGAGAAACAATTATCATCCCCCATCATCAATCTGGACGGTGCGGCCACGGGCTATGGTGACACGCGCATTCTCAGCGGCATGACGGCGCGGATCGATCAGGATGATCGGATTGCGCTGCTCGGCGCCAACGGCAATGGCAAGTCTACCTTCGCCAAATTGTTGTGCGACCGGCTGGAAGTGCTGGGCGGCCAGGTCAACAGGGCGGACAAATTGCGCATCGGCATGTTCGCGCAACACCAGCTGGACGATCTGCACGCAGACGAAACGCCCGTGGACCATGTGCGTCGCCTGATGCCCGGTGAGCCGGAAGGCAAAGTGCGCGGTCGCGTGGCCCGTATGGGTCTGTCCACCGAGAAGATGGACACCAAGGCGCGAAACCTGTCGGGCGGCGAAAAGGCAAGGCTTTTGATGGGGCTGGTGACGTTCAACAAGCCGCACATGCTCATCCTCGACGAGCCAACCAACCATTTGGACATTGATACACGTGCGGCGCTGGTGACGGCGCTGAACGATTATGATGGCGCTGTCATCCTCATCAGCCATGACCGCCACCTGATTGAGGCCACCATGGACCGCCTGTGGATCGTCCGAAATGGCACGTTGGAACGCTGGGAAGGCGATATGGACGATTATCGCCGCGAGTTGTTGCGCGGACCATCCGCAGACAAGAATGGTCAGGAAAAACCTGCCGAGGAGGCGGAGGAGCAAAAGGCGGGTGGCAGCAAGGCGGAGCGCCGCAAGCGGGCCGCTGAATTGCGCAAGCAGCACGCCCCACTCAAAAAGGAAGTCGATAAACTTGAGAGTCAGATCGAAAGTTTGAAGGCCGACATCGTCAAAATCGACCGGCAGATGGCCGACCCCACCCTCTTCACCGCAGACCCCAACAAAGGGGCGTTGCTATCCAAAAAACGCGGTGAAACCGAAGCGGAGATCGCCAGGGTCGAAGAAATCTGGATGACAAAGTACGAGGAATGGGAAGACAAAACGCGTGGCTGAATCAACCTCTTGGTTGACGGCCCCACCGACGTCGTTTTCTGGGTGGGTTGGCCGTCATGGGGTCGGTTCGTTTTTCAGAACCGCCCTTAGCCAGGCGCGGTGCCCGGCCACCAATTTGGCTGCCTATCAGCAACACAACTCCAAGGCCGCCAAGGGCTAGAGCTGCCAAATTTGTCCACGCCGGGGTTTCCTGCGCCTTGGAGATAGCCACCACACCTAAGTTGAACGTTTCCAACACGGGCTCGCTGTCTTCGAACAAAAGCACGGTGTAGGTGCCGGTCTGCACCTCATCCAATGTCATCATGTTCAGGTTAGCGATCGTGCGCGAGCCACGGTTGCGGTTTGAAGCTGTCACGGCCAGCGATGCGCTGTGATCAATGATCAGGCCGTCCGGGGCCAGCAACTGCAATGAATAGCCATTGACCAGCCGGTTCGAGCTGGCGACGTTGGTAGGCACTAGATGGTCAATCGCCAGCACGATATGCAGCGGCGCATCATCGGCTGACAAATCCATTTCGACTTTCATCGCGCCATTTTCGAACGCCCTGGATGCAACCACATCGCCGGTGGAAGCGGGCAGCCAAAAGGTCAGGGCACCCCAAGCGATGAAGCCCGCAAACAGCAAAACCAGCCCAAGCGCTTTCATGCTTCAGCCTTCTTTTCCCAGCGGCCTTCGGGCGATTGCTGCCAATAGGTCAATTTTCGTCCAAGTGCCTTTTCCGCCTTCCAGCGCTCGCGGGCGTGACCCACGGCTTCCATATCGAGGCCATCGAACATGTAGACCAACCGTTCGTGGTCTGCGTCTTGGGTGGCCTCCGCCCGGTCGATCAAAAAGCGCACTTGCGCACCATTGGGGCTGGCGTCCTTTTCGGTGAGCCAAACTGGCTGGCGCTCGGCGTTTTGGCTCTCTTGCGCCTCACCATTGTCCAGGGCGTGGGGCAAAAAACTGTCGCCCTTATACATCCACAAATGTTGGTCCAGCGCCTCAAGGCGGCCTCGATCGTTCCCCTGAACGATCACCCGCCAGCCACGTTGCAGGCTGCGTTCCAGCAAGCCGGTCAGCGCGATCTCCACCGGCTGCTCCATCAAATGATAGAACATCACCTCAATTTTTGCAGGCGGTTTGGCATCGGCTTCCATACGAGCATCAAACACAGTCGGCGCTCGGCCTCAAGCGCGTCTCACCGGGCCCGCCTTGCAAGACAGGCAAATGCGGTGCAGAACTCTGCGCCAGATATGAGGATTAGTGAATGTTGAAGTTGAAGCCAGCAATGGCAGGCCTGTTTGCTTTGGGAGTGTTGGGCAGCTTTTCGTCAATGGCTGCAGCATCGACCGCGTGCTCGGTAACGGCTGATGGACTATCCTGCCCCGGTGAGACCCGCGCCGAAATTATGAATGCGTTGGCGTCCGATGAGACCAGCAAAGCCTTCGCTGATCCCCGAAAATTTGCCACAAGCCTTGGTGCAGATGGTGGTGCCAGAGAAGCCTTTCGCCGCGAGCTTGAGAGCATTCGACGTACCGTGGAGCGCCAGCAGCGCGCCGACCGCAGGGCGGAGCGACGGGGCCACATAAATCCGGAAGAATTTTCGAAGCGCGAAGCCACCTATTTGAAGGCTATTGCAAACTATCGCGAAGGCTACTGGTTCTATCAAAACCTTGGTTGGCGGAGCGAAAACTAACCTCCGCTCAACCTGCCCGGGTCAATTTTCTTCCGCGGCAGACTTATCCTTCGTAATTGTCCGCGACGAGGCGATCCAGCAGACGCACACCATAGCCCGATGCCCATGATTGGCTGATCTCGCTCTTGGGTGCGTTCATTGCCGTCCCCGCAACGTCCAGGTGAGCCCAGGGCGTGTCGCGAACAAAGCGCTGGAGAAATTGGGCTGCGGTAATTGAACCGGCCATTCGCCCGCCGATATTTTTCATGTCCGCATTGGGTGTGTCTATGAGCTTGTCATAGGCCTTCGACAGGGGCATGCGCCACACCAATTCGCCGGTCGCCTGGCCGGCAGCGCTCAGTTGCTCCGAAAGTTCATCATTGTTGGAGAACAGTCCGGCATGCTCGCTGCCCAGCGCCACCAAAATGGCGCCGGTGAGCGTGGCCAGGTCCACCATGAATTGAGGCTTGAACTTGTCTTCAACATACCAAAGCAGGTCCGCCAATACGAGGCGCCCTTCTGCATCTGTGTTGAGTATCTCGATGGTCTGGCCGGAGAGTGATTTCACAATGTCGCCGGGGCGGGTGGCATCGCCATCAGGCATGTTTTCCACACAGCCGATAACTCCCACCGCGTTCACTTTGGCTTTGCGGGCAGCGAGGGCGTGCAGGAGGCCGGTCACAGTCGCTGCGCCGCCCATATCCCCTTTCATATCGCCCATACCGGCACCGGGTTTGATGGAGATACCGCCCGTATCAAACACTACGCCCTTGCCGACGAAGGCAACCGGCTTGTCCTTTGCTTTGCCGCCTTTCCATTCAATAATGGCCACGCGGGCGGGCTTTGTGGACCCCTGAGACACGCTGAGCAGCGATCCCATTCCGATCTTGGACAATTCCTTATCGCCCAGAATGCTCACCTTGCAGCCCAATTGCTCCAACTCCTTGGCGGCGGCGGCGAATTCCACGGGCCCCAAAACATTTGCGGGTTCGTTCACCAGATCACGCGCCAGATGCACGCCATCGGCAATGCCCGATAGGCTGTTCCAGGCCTTTTTGGCGGCGGTGTTTTCGCTGGTCGCCAGCGTCAGGCGCGTATTTTCAGCCTTGGGCGTTTTGCCATTGTCTTTCTTTTTGGTCTTGTATTTGTCGAAACTGTAGGTGCGCAGCTTTGCTCCGTAAGCGATATTGGCTGCGATATTGGCGGTATTATTGTCACCGGTGGCGTCCGCCGCATCCGCATCAACTTCGGCCAAGACTGTTGCCGCCTTGGTGCCGCCAAGCTTGCTCGCAATTGTCCCGCCAAGCTTGATCCAGCTCTGGGTGGTCATGGCTGACACATCGCCAATGCCCAATATCACCAATCGGTCCACGCCCGATGCCGATGGCGCAATGATATCAAGTGAACTGCCTGTCTTTCCTGAGAAATCCATCGCCTCGACTGCACGTTGGACCTGCGCGTCGTTCATCAGGTCCTCTGCGGCGGATGCGCAGGCCAAATCCTCTGCCGCGAGAACAAACAATGTCCCGGAGGTTGGAAGTTTTGCGGCAGAAAACGCGATGGTCAGCGATTTGGACATGGATGCTCCGGAAAAAAGGGGATGAAATGGAGTGGGCCGTTGCCGCGGGCGAGCAATGGCCTGTCTTGAGTGCGATGTAGGCACAGTACGCATTTTGGCACGGGTGTCACAAGCGCCGCGCATTCAGTTCACGATTGCTGGCTTTGACCGCATTGGGTTTGCGGCGGGCTGGCTGGCCTGCTAGCTCGGCCTATGACCAGATTATGGGGCACAATCGAGAGCTATCTGTTCGGGCGCATCCTTGCCGCCATGGCGCTCGTTTTGCTGGCGCTCGATGGCATTCTTTGGATCGTCTGGGCTGCACGAGGCGACGCATTTTTTGCTGCGGGCGCAGCGCCGGCGTTGGAATTCCTGGGGCTGACATTCCTGACCCTGCCCTTGATCACTGCAGTGCTTTTGCCATTCGCTCTGCTGATTGGTGGTCTTCAGGCCTTTGCCAGCCTCAATCGGGATGCTGAGTTGGTGATCGCAGATTCTGCGGGCTTGCCCCGCTCGCGCATCTGGAAGCCGGTGCTGGCCCTCAGCATTCTCACCTTCTGCGCTTCGGGGCTTCTGTCGGTCTGGCTTGGACCCGCTTCCATGCGCACGTTCGAGCAAAGCACGCAGAAC
>JBCBZX010000106.1:0-9643 GCA_039815105.1 Pseudomonadota bacterium | reverse complement strand
CTCATTCGTCAGCGCGAGATTGACGGTGAAAACCACGTCATCAGCGTTGAACGCTTCGCCATCGGACCACTCCACACCTTCGCGCAGGCTCAGTGTGAACTGTGTGCTGTCATCATTGCTTTCAAAGCCTGTGGCCAGCCACGGGTCGAGTTCGCCGGTCCCATAATTCAAAATGAACAGCGGTTCCCACATGGTTTGGTGGGCGCCGTGCATGCGCTTGGTTCCAGGTGTCATCCAGTTGAAATTATTTGGATCCTGAATTGTCCGGTCCAAATCAAAGATAACAGTGTTTTCCCGTGCAACGTCCTGCGCGGCGGCAGGGGTGGCGAGAACGGCAAGTGCAAGAGCCGAGCTGGCCAGCAGTTGAATATTGACTTTCATTACTTCCTCCCAAGATCGGGCTACTGCCCATTTGTTCGGCTTGCCGTGCTGGCTAGCGAACATAGTCCATCACCAGAACGCGGGTGCGCTCCGGCAAATTCGATTGCGTGATTTCAACGGTCGACCCAAATGCAAAGTCGACATCTTCCTCTTTGAAACCACTGAGAAAACTCTCGATCCACATGGTGTTTCGCGGTCGATATATCAGCGTTCTGAAGTGCATCGGGATCACGAGTTTTGGCTGCACGCGATGGATCATTTCCATAAGGTCCGGCAGCTCGATGGTGAGATATCCGCCCGCCAGCGCAAAAAGCACATCAACATCGCGAAAAAAGTCCTGCTGTGCGGGGGTGAGGGGGTTGCCGACATCCCCCATATGGGCGCACTGCAACCCGTCTAATTGAAAGCGGTACATGCCGTTCTGCCCGGGCACTTCATGCTCCGGGTGGTGATCCCATTCTGCGGCTTCTATAGCCTTGACTTCAATGCCTTGGGCTGTAACGCGCCCGCCGGATTGGGCTACGGTGAGGGCATTTACAATTTCCGGGTCGCCGGTGATTAAGTCTGCCCGGCAATGCGCGGAATCATCGTCTGATGAAATTACAACCAGGTCAGCTTCGTCCGTTATAGGCGCGTAACCCACGCCTTCCGGCGTGTATGGATCGGTTATTATTGTGGGGCCGTTTTCTGGCCGCAGCCCGAAGGCGGCATGTCCGTACCAACTTATCTGCATCAATTGTTCCCCACCACGTGAGGGCTTGATGTCTGCGAGATGTCGTCATTGTCCGGTCGCGGGAATGTCTTCCACCCCTTTGCTTCGCCAGCGCACAAAATGGCTTCCACGCCTTTGGCCCATGCCGGGTCAATTATTTGAACTTCCGGCGGGCAATAGCGCAGCGTCAGCCCGCACCGCCGGCGAGCCGAACGGTTGGGCAATGACCCGTGCACCAACATGTCAGCATGCAGTGATATCTGACCCGCCTTCAGATCATTGACGAAGGGGTCACCCAAGCGGTCCGCGTTCTTGGTCTGCTTATGGAAAACTGATCCGTCGCCAGCCTGGCTTACCTCAAGCACGCCTTGCCGGTGTGTGCCCGGGATGAAGCGCATGGCAGAATTGCTTTCGTCAGCATCATCAATCGCCAGCCAAACCGTAACAGTACGCGCCGGTGACAAAGCCCAGAAACCGGCATCTTGATGCCATGGCACCTCTTTGGGGTCGTGGGGTGCTTTGGAGAGGATCGCACTGGCCCAACAGATAACGTTGGGCCCGATAATATCTTCCACATGCTCAACAATGCGCCGGTCGGTGGCAATATCCCAGAGACCCGCCAGTCGGGCCTGGTAGCAATTGATGCCATATGCGCCCTCCGCTCCAACGGCGTGCATCAAGTCGTCTATATAGGCGCGGATTTCAGCGATCTCATCGGGAGAGAAAATGTCGAATGGCTGCAAATAGCCGGTCGAGTTGTAGCGGGATATGTCGTCGGCAGACAGCCGCGCGGGATTGGCGTTGCCAACCGGCGCAAAGCCAAGATCTGTCCGTGCCTGCAACATGAACCCATATCCTCCCAGCGATAAAGCGTAAGTCAGCGAGCCGCTGAGTCAGTGGCTTCAATTGACATTTTCTTGCACTATTTTGATATTTTGTTGCCAATTGGCGTCTTTCAGTGGCTTAAATCGCAATCATGGACAAAACGACCTTTCGCATAGCTGACTATATCGAGCGCGATGAAGCTTTTCACTTCGCCAGAAAAAGACTGGCGACACGCTTTCCCCGCAAGGCGCATGACCATGATTTTTACGAGGTTTTTCTCATCGAAAACGGTAAGACTTCGCATTGGATAAACGGCACCACGCAAACCCTGGAAGCTGGGCAGCTGGCATTTCTGCGGCCCAATGATGCCCACGCATTTTGCGCCGATAAGGGAATCGGCTGCCAGATCATCAATGTGATGTTTCGAACCGAGACGGCTGCGCATCTGGCAAGCCGCTATGAACAATCCATTGGCGGCCTGTTTTTCAACAGCAAGGCAGATTTGCCTGAAATCCACACGTTGGGTCAGGCGCGTTTCGCAAGGGCGGTGGCGGTGGCGCGTCAGTTGCAAACGTCGCACCGTTCACTGGCTGGTATTGAAGAGTTTTTGCTGTTTCTGACCAATCGCGTGGCGCACCACAGTGTCTCCAACCATCATGCCGCGCCGGCATGGTTCACCGAAGCCTGCAATGCCGCGCAGTCCCCGGAGGTGTTCATGTTGGGCGCTACAGGATTTATAGAACTGGCCGGTCGTAGTCGGGAACATGTGTCCAGAACTTGCAAGGCGGTCACGGGGATGACGCCCACTGAATATGTAAATGGCATCAGAATTGAATATGCCGCGCAATTGTTGCGAACCGGGGAAGCCTCGATTGACGAGATTGTCTCCGAATGTGGGTTTGAAAATGTAAGCTACTTCTATCGCCTGTTTCGGCAGCAAATCGGTTCCACGCCAAAAGCCCACCGCAACGAGTATCTACGGGATCCGTTTCAATAGATGTATTGCGCCGTCAGGCTAGGGCGAAAGCCGAAGCCAAATCGGGTTGGTAGGCGCCAATTTTCAAGCAAAAGATGGCGGAGAGTAGGGGAGACATTTCGAACCCGCAGGGTTTGCAAGGCCAAGGGCCGTCTGAGCTTATGCGAGGTCCCAACTGGAGCGAAGCCCGAAGGGCGACAGCGCAAAGTCAGAAAATGGCGGAGAAGGAGGGATTCGAACCCCCGGAACGTTGCCGCTCAACGGTTTTCAAGACCGCCGCATTCGACCACTCTGCCACTTCTCCGTGCCCGCTCTATGGTTCACCGCGGCGTTTGAGGCAAGTTCGTTGCTTAAATTTTCGCGATCTTAAAGGCAGATTTAAACGTAAGGGCGGCCATGGCTGCACCTCAGGCGCCACCCTCAGGCTGTTGCCCTTGGCATGAAAATATACCTGCCGTAAACCACGATGAAGACTTGGCAGAGTTTTGCCCTCAACGAGCCTTTTTTGTGTCATTATTGAAAGATGCAGGCGGGCGTCGGACGCTTGACTGCTGTGACGGGCAACACAATCGGGCACGGTTGAGAACAGTCCGGTTGGGTACGGGGTACGTAAAGACATGTGGCAATGCGCACGGGACAATTGGAAAAGCGGTGCCCGCCTGCTGGCGGTTGCTTCGCTCGCTGCGGTTGTGGCTGGTTGCACCAGCTCCACAAAAACGGTCACAACCTCGCGTGCCGATATCAATGACAAAACGAAATTCTCAAGTGCAGCCTACGGCGTCGCGGCAAGCCCGCGCCTTACGAAATCAAAGCGAGTCAAACGCGGCGGTGGCTTTGTTTCCCTCGGCAAGCCCTATAAAATTCGCGGCAAATGGTACACGCCCAAGGAAGCTACTGGCTATGTGCGCACCGGCACGGCTTCATGGTATGGACCCAACTTCCACGGTCGGCTGACGGCCAATGGCGAGATATACGACCAATACAGCCTTTCTGCGGCTCACCCGACATTTCCACTGCCGAGCTACGCTCGCGTGACCAACACCAAGAACGGGCATTCGGCCATAGTCCGCGTCAATGATCGTGGCCCGTATGCTCACAATCGGCTGATTGACCTGTCCTCCCGGACCGCAGATGTTCTGGACTTCAAGCAGGCCGGTACCGCCAAAGTGAAGGTGGAGTATATTGGCCGTGCACCGTTGGACGCGAAGGATGTGCCTTATTTGGAAGCCTCCATACGTGTTCCGGGCGTCCGCTCTCCCGGCAGGCTGCCCGGGCAATTGCCTGGGATCGGAACAGACCCCGTGGTCGAGCCAACCGTCATGGTGGCGGCCGCGCCCACGCGCAATCGGCTCGTTCCCGGTGGTTTGAATGTGCCGCGGCCCGGCGCAGGCATCGCATCACCGGGTCGTGTCGGAACGACGGGTTCAGTCAAAGCATCCAACAAACGTCTCTCCGGGGCCGCGCCGCAGGCCGATCGTGTTGCGCCGCGTGCACCGGAACCGGCAACGGGTGAGCCAATGCGCCTGCCAGGGTTCAAAACCGACGACCTGGCGGTCGGTTACCGCTCAACCCGTGTGTCCCACGCCCACTCAGCGCCACAAGCGGCCGTTGAGGCCATATCAGCGCTTTTGAAGCTTAACTGATTGGCTTTATTGCGCTGCCTATAAAGCGTCCGGCTTGCTGGTCTAGAACCCTCGGCTATGCTGTGCTTGACTGTTACCATTCGGTGGACAGGGCTTAGCAGGGCAGGGCATGGGCTGACGATGATATTCAAGATGTTAAAGGGCGGCAGTGGGCTGCCCACCTTGCTTATGGTCACGCTCGTGGCCGTGGTGATCACGCAGGCCAGTGTGACTGCCAGCCACGCGCAATTGTTTGAAACCCGGGCTAAGACCGCCATTTTGATGGATGCCGAAACTGGCTCGGTCCTCTTTCAGAAGGATGCGGACACAGCGTTTCCTCCCGCATCCATGGCCAAGATCATGACTATGGAGATCGTTTTTGACGCTCTGAAAGACGGGAGTTTGGCGCTCACGGACACCTTCCGTATCTCAGAAAACGCCTGGCGGACCGGTGGTGCCAGCTCCGGTGGCTCGACCATGTTTGCTGAGCTTGATTCTGAAGTCGCCATTTCTGACCTGATGCGCGGCGTTATCGTTCAATCGGGCAATGATGCTGCAATTGCCATCGCCGAGGGGATGGCGGGTTCTGAACGCGCATTTGCCAATCTCATGACCGAGCGTGCCCGCGCCCTGGGAATGCAAACCTCAACATTCTCAAATTCCACAGGCTTGCCCGATCCGGGCCAACAGGTGACAGCGCGAGAGCTTGCCCGTCTGGCTATCCATATTATTCGGTCTTACCCTCAATATTACGCGATCTATTCGGAGCCCCAGTTTGAATGGAACCGTATAAATCAACGAAACCGAAATCCGCTGTTGAGAATGGATATCGGCGCCGACGGCATGAAAACCGGTTTCACCGAAGAAAGCGGCTACGGCATCGTTTCATCGGCGGTTCGGGGTGGGCAACGGTTGGTGGCCGTCCTATCTGGCATGTCGTCCACCCGCGAGCGAGCTGAAGAGGCTCGCAAAATGCTCAATTGGGGTGCACGCGCTTTCGACAAGCGCGAGATACTACCCGAAGGCGAGATCATTGGCGGCGCACGGGTCTATGGCGGCGAAACGCGAAATGTGGACCTTACCTCCAAGGGACCGTTGATCATCTTCACACCGATTGGCAGCACAGACCGGGTGCGCGCGCGCATCACATATCAAGGTCCATTGATGCCGCCGGTTGAGGCTGGGCAACATGTTGCCGAATTGCAGGTCTTTATCGAAGACAAGCTTAGCCAACAGGTCCCGCTATTCGCAGCAACTGACGTGGTCAAAGGTGGGTTACAACGCCAAGCGCTGGACGCGCTGGAAGAGCTGGCATTTGGCTGGATCGAGTTCTAGGTACACTTTGCAACCCCATGCCCAATGGCGGCGGTTTACGAGGTTCGGATTTGCCAGGACGGTTCATCACATTTGAAGGCGGCGAAGGCGTTGGGAAGACCACCCAAATCCGCTTGCTTGCCAATCGGTTGCGAGAAAAAGCAGGTGTAGAAGTTGTGGTGACGCGGGAGCCGGGCGGGTCTGCGCGGGCCGAATCTCTGCGCGAATTGATTCTATCAGGTGCTGCTGAGAAATACGGCCCGTTTGCGGAGGCGGTGCTTTTCAACATGGCCCGTGCCGATCACATAGCAGAACTGATTATGCCCAGCCTCAAGGCTGGCAAATTTGTACTTTGCGATCGCTTCATGGACTCCACCCGTGTGTATCAGGGTGTGTCGGGCGATCTGGACCCAGCGGTCGTGCAGGGACTTGAACAAGTAGCAGTTGGAAAAACCGTGCCAGACCTGACGTTGGTTCTCGACATTGATGCCAAGACGGCCATGGAACGCGCGGGAGCACGACGCGGCAAGGCGTTGGCCGACCGTTTTGAGAAGGAAGCCTTGGGGATACAGTCCAGCCGACGGCGGGCCTTCCGTCAATTGCCTGATGATTATCCCGACCGGTGTGTTTTGATCGACGCAAACGGTGAAGCTGAGGCCATTGCAGAGCGCATTTGGACTGTGATTGCCAGCCGCTTGTTTTCTCCTGATATGTTGGCTGGCGATGACGCTATGGCCCGCCTCGATAAGGCCGTTGCCGAACTTGCCAGCACCGGAGCGGACCATTGAGCCTTAGCGACGGCACGGGGCCGGGCACGCATGACGTGATGGTCGGGCATGGCGAGGCCCTGGCAACCTTTGAGGCGGCATTCCGGTCTGGCAAGCTCCACCATGGCTGGTTGATCACCGGGCCAGAGGGTGTCGGCAAAGCGACCCTTGCGTTCCGGCTGGCCAGGTTTCTGCTCTCCGGTGGTGCTGGTCGCGTTTTGGATCACACTTTTGACGACAGCACTGCGCGTAAGATTGCTGGTGAGGCCCATCCGAATCTGTTGGTTCTCGAACGAGGGCTGGATGCTTCCGGCACCCGGCGAAAAACGGAACTCACCGTTGACGTAATTCGCAAGCTCAACGGGTTTTTTGGCACAACCGCAGGCGAGGGTGGCTGGCGCGTGGCGATTGTAGACAGCGCCGATGAGATGAATGCCAGCGCGGCCAATGCGTTGCTCAAAAACTTGGAAGAGCCGCCCGACCGAACGATTTTGCTACTCGTGTCCCATCGCCCAGGGCGCTTGCTGCCGACCATTCGCTCGCGTTGCCGCGTGCTGCCGCTCAAGCCTTTAGCCCTGCAGGAGGTCGAAAACGTCTTGAGCATGTTGCCGGACCTGATGGCCTCGCCGTCTGACATCGCACAAGTCGCCAGCTTGTCTGGCGGGGCGCCGGGTCGTGCGGTCGCTTTGGTTGAAGGCGCCGGATTGGAGCTGGCGACTACGCTGCACAACGTATTGGCACAAAATGTGCCGGATTGGTCGGCGCTTCATCCGCTTGCTGCGTCGTTCCAAACCCGGGACGCCGAGCTAAAATTTCAACTCTTGATCTCAATCTGGCGTGATGAAACAGCCAAAGCGATGCGCAGGGAGGTGAAAGCAGGTAATTTGCGACAGGCTCACCAATTGACCCATTTTGCTGCACGTTTTGACCAATCCATCGATGAAACACTGGGCCTGAACCTCGATAAACGACAGTTTCTGCTCAATGCCTTTGACGATTGGTATCGCACACAATTGAGCGCTGTCGCTTGTGCCTAAACAGTCATGGCTGCGCAGTTGAGAGCATTGATCTTATCGCCTATGAGCATGGCTGATCCATATTCGCCTTATCGGCCATTCACCCGCCTCGAGTTTCAGCTTTGTCAAAACCCCGTTTTTACATCACGACCGCCATTTCCTACCCCAATGGCCGCCCTCATATCGGCCACGGCTATGAACTCATCGCGACGGATGCGCTGGCTCGGTTTAAGCGGCTGGACGGCTATGATGTCCGCTTTCTGACCGGCACGGACGAGCACGGCATAAAGATGCTGAAAACCGCTCGCGAAGAGGGAATATCTGTTCGCGAATTGGCAGATCGAAATGCGGCGGAGTTCGAGGCCATGGCCACAGCATTGGGTGGCAGCCATGATGACTTCATCCGTACAACCGAAGACCGTCACCACAGGGCGAGTCAGGCCATCTGGAAACGCATGGCCGACGCTGGCGACATTTACAAAGACAGCTATTCAGGCTGGTATTCGCTGCGCGATGAAGCCTATTACGATGAAGATGAGACCGTTGTGAACGATGACGGTGTTCGCCTTGGCCCACAGGGACCACCGGTGGAGTGGCAAGAGGAAGAGAATTACCTGTTCCGGCTGTCCGCATATGAAGACAGGCTTCTCAAGCTCTATGAAGAACAGCCTGAGTTCATTGGCCCCACGGAGCGCCGCAATGAGGTTATGAACTTTGTGCGCAGCGGCTTGCGGGACCTGTCGGTTAGCCGAACAACTTTTGACTGGGGCATCAAAGTACCTGATGACGAAGCGCACGTCATGTATGTTTGGGTCGATGCCTTGACCAACTATCTGACCGCGCTGGGTTTTCCCGATGAGGCTGATCCGCGTTGGCAATATTGGCCAGCCGATATTCACGTTATCGGCAAAGATATTGTGCGCTTCCACGCCATCTATTGGCCAGCCTTTTTGATGTCGGCCGGCCTGCCACTGCCCAAACGTGTGTTCGGCCATGGCTTTTTGATGAATAAGGGCGAGAAGATGTCCAAGAGCGTGGGCAATGTGCTCGACCCCGTCGCCTTGGCCGACCATTTTGGGGTTGAGCAACTGCGCTACTTCCTGCTTCGGGAAGTGCCCTTCGGGCGCGACGGCAACTATTCCGAGGAGCTGATTATCAATCGCATCAACGCCGATCTAGCCAATGATCTGGGCAATCTGGCGCAACGCTCATTGTCGATGATTGGAAAGAACTGCGAAGGCCAAGTGCCAACTCCCGGTGCCTTCGAAGATAGCGACACTGCCATGCTTCGCCAGGTGGATGGCCTGCTGGAATCGTGCCGCGAAGCCATGGACAAGCAACGCATCCACGCCGCACTGGATGCCATCTGGAGTGTGGTCGCAGAGGCAAACCGATATTTTGCAGAAGCAGCGCCTTGGGCGCTTAAGAAAACAGATCCTGACCGTATGGGCACTGTTCTGTACACCACCGCCGAGACCATTCGGCAGGTTGCGATCCTGGCCCAACCGGTGATGCCCGAAAAATGCAGTCAATTGCTCGATTTGCTGAGCATTCCGGCGGACGAGCGGGACTTTGAAAGCCTAGGCGAAGGCGGACGCCTGTCCGCAGGCAGTGAGCTTCCAAAACCGGAAGGCATCTTTCCACGCTATGTCCGCGAAGAGGCGTCCGATGGCTGACGTGCTACCGTTTCTGGTCGACAGTCATTGCCATCTGGATTTCGATGCATTTGATGCGGAGCGAGATGAAGTAATCGCTCGAGCCCATGCTGCGGGGGTGGGCTGTATGGTGACCATTTGCACGCGCGTGCGGCAGTTCGAACGCATCTACGCGGTCGCCCAAGCATATGACAGCGTTTTTTGCTCTGCAGGCACGCATCCCCACAATGCTGGCGAAGAGACCGATATCACAGTCGACGATTTGCTAGAGTTGACCACACGGCCAAAAGTGGTCGCGATAGGTGAGGCGGGGCTGGACTATTTCTACTATCACGCCCCGCGGGACGCGCAAGCGGCGGGCCTGAGAGTGCATAT
>JBCBZX010000191.1:0-5895 GCA_039815105.1 Pseudomonadota bacterium | reverse complement strand
GTGACCAAGTAGTCCCCTCCACCGATGGCTACCAAAGTCGTGGCAAGGATTGAGTGTGCCATCGTTTAAGCCCACCGATTAAGGCAAACGGGAAGACGCTCGGCCAAGGGCCAGGCTTTCACCGTACCAGACACTCTGGTCGGTCGCCGAGGCCAACCCAATCAGGTGACGTTCGACGGTCAAGAGCGCGATGGCTCCACCGAAGATTACGGCCTCGATGCGCCGATCCCCAACTCGGACATTGCGGCAGCGCGGGCCGCGCGTGCCCAGCGCCGCTCAACATACGATCCCGAGCAGAACGCGGTGATGATGCTCACCAAGTTGATGGAGCTGCGCCGCGAAGTTCGTGTCGCCGCTGCTGTTCAGAATGCAGCTCTCTACACGGGCAATCGCCGGATCGTTCTTACTGGCACCGACAAGCTCGACGACTATGTGAACTCTGATCCGCTTGAAGTTCTGCTGGCAGCCATCAATGCCACGCTGATCTACCGGGCCAACACCTTGGTCATGGGCCATGCGATCTGGCAGGTGATTTCGCGCCATCCGGATTTGGTCAACGCCATTCGCGGCAACCTGACCAACAAAGGCATCATCACTCGCCAAGAGCTGGCGACGCTTCTTGAGATCAAAGAGGTGGTGGTTGGTGAAGGTTATTTGAACGTCGCTCGCAAGGGCCAACCGGTCGATCTGCAGCGCGTTTGGGGCGACACCATTCAGGCGCTTTACGTTGACCCTACCATCACATCCACGATGGGCGAAGTTACCTTCGGCTTCACCGCTGAATACGGCTCTCGGGTTTCCGGCCGGATCGAAGATCCAGACATCGGCATCGACGGTGGTTTCCGGATCCGTGTTGGCGGTCGCCAGAACGAGACCATCGCCGCAGAAGATGTTGGCGCTCAGATCGTCGGAGCTCTGACCACCTAACACAGTGCGGGGTAGAGCAGCTCGGTAGCTCGTCAGGCTCATAACCTGAAGGTCGCCGGTTCAAATCCGGCCCCCGCAACCATCCATCACATCGGTTTTGCCGATGCGTTCGCCGGGCACTTCCGTCCGGTTTGTTTCCAAAGGAGATGGCCATGCGCCTCAATCGACTTCTGATCCCCCTTGCTGCAGCCGCAGCTGTGATGATGGCTCCGCTTTCCGCGTTGGCATCAATGCCCGGTGTGTCTCCCGGTGAACCCCAATCCCCCTGGGTGATCAACACCCTCAACTTCATGGAGATCGATATGGCTGACGCCAAACCGAAACAAGCCGCTGGCGACCAAGTTGCTGCAGCAGCAACTGCCAATGCGCCTGCAGTCGACATCAAGAAGATCGAAGCCGACGCGATGGCCAAAGCCAACAAGGCTGCAGCTGATGCGCTGAAGGATGATCAGAAAACACTGGCTGATGCCAAGAAACAGCTGGCAGATGATCAAGCCGCTCTGAAGGTAGCGCAGGCTGAGCTCGAGGAAGATCGGCACAAGCTGGATGCGCTTGCAAAAGGCGAGGGCCGAAAAGATGCACCGGCGATGGACGGTCCTACGAAGCCTTTCACTTTGCTCAGTCAAGCACGGGTTGGCGGCAAGATGCTGAAAGCCGGCAGTCCTGTCGACCTGAACGAACAACGCCATGGCGAACTCTACGATGCCGGTGCAATCGGCGACGCCTGGGAAACCAGCTCCGCCTAAACAGTTCGACGGAGGCCTCCGGTCTACCGTCTGAATAGAGAGGCCGGCACCTGCGGTCTGCCGGCCTCTCGACTTCCCGACCGCACCCAAACACGAGGCCGCAACCCGTCATGTCCGTCACACCCGCCATCTACGCCACGCTTGAAGACATTGAGGCTCGCCATCCGCGGGAGCTCATCGTTCTCGCAGCGGACGAGCAGACCGGCGTTCAGGACAATCACCGCATCAATCTCGCCCTGGAAGACGCGTCGAGCGAAGTTCGCTCCGTGCTGAAGGGCCGCTACACCAATGACGATCTTTCGCGGTTGGACGCTGACAGCCTGGGCGCGCTGCGCATGTTCACCATCGATGTAGCACTCTACAAAGTGGCGCTCGCCTTCAGCCGGTCGAACGAGCGAATCGAAGAACGCTACAAGGCCGCGATCAAACGGCTTGAAGCAATCGTCGCTGGCAAAGGCGCGCTGAGCTTTGACGACAGTGCCGCCGACGAAGGTAGTGGTGCCGGCAGCGGCACGGTCTCTCCCAATGAGGTGATCATCGATGCGCCCGAGCGCATTTTCACCCGCGAACGCATGCGGGGTCTGTGATGGCTGCCGCAGCAATCGTCTTTGACTTCTCCGAATTGGATCTCGCCGCGGCACAGCTTCAACCGCTGCTGGATCTCGATGGTACCGATGATCTTATGACATCCATCGGCGCGCTCGGCGAAAGCCAGACCCGCCGCCGCATCACCTCAGAGAAGACAGCACCCGATGGCTCCGCATGGGCGCCCAATCTTGAAGGCAACTCCATCCTGCAGCGCACGGGCCAGAACTTGCTCGATTCCATCACCTATGAAGCCGATGCAAACGAGGCGAGATGGGGTGCCACTTGGGAGCACGCGTCTGTTCATCAAAATGGTGCGGTCATTAAAGCCAAGAATGGCAAGCTGGCCTTCTCAATCGGAGGCCGCTCGGTCTTCACCGATAAGGTGACTATTCCAGCACGTCAGTTTGTCGGCATTTCATCGAACAATAAGAGCGAGATCGAAGATCTGGTCACAGACTTCGTTGGCGAACTCACTGCTGGCATTGGTGGTGGGCGTCGATGACCGAGCACCTTTCCGCCAATGGGCCCGCGATGGAGCCGGCCAATCTCTCAGTTCTCATCAAGCGCTCGCCGCTGGACGCCATCAAGTCCGCGATAGTTGCCAAACTGGAGCCCCTGTTGGTGGGCGTGAACGTAAAGTCCCACCCGGGGAAACTCGATATCAGCGACGTCATGGCGAAGGCCGTGGTGAGTGCACCTGGTCTTGCCATCGGCTGGAACCGCATCCGCTACACGCGCATGCCGAGCAATGAATATGTCTCAGTGGTTTCGTGGTTGGCCTACATCGTGGTCGAAGACTATGCCGACGTGACCAACAAACGTCGCGTCAGCCGAGAAACGGTGGCGCACGCAATTGGTGATCAGCTGCTAGAGATCCTCCACTCGGTCAATGAGAGCCAGTGGGTCGCCGGCATGGGCATGGTGGAAACTGATCCGGCCCCTGAGCTCAAGCCTGTCTTCACCTTGAATGCATATGCGGAAGGCGCGGCCTATTACGCGCTGAGTTGGGATCAGCACTTGCCACGGCGTGGAGATCCCATAGGCGCGCCGTTGGACCCTGAGACCGGCAGCGGCCTGCCGCCAGAGATTGCCGCGATCCTGAGGGCCGCAGAGCCCGAGGCAGCGTCATGACGCTAGTTGCCAAAGAGCTCCGAACCTTACGACGCCATCTCACCAAGGTGAACCGGCGTGTCGCGCTGATGAATGTACCGGGCAAGGTTAAACCCGGCAGCCAGGACATGGAGAAGCGAACTGTTCAGCTCATCATCGGCAAGACTGCAGATGGCGATGAGGTGCTGTCGCCGCCAGTTCGCTGGCAGCAACCCGGTGCCGGCACGTTTCAAGTCCACGCGGCGCCTGCCGACAATGAACAGATGACCATGCAAAGCCCGTCGGGAACGATTGGCGATGGATCCCTGGCGATTTGGGGAACCTATGACGACGATCATCAGCCACCGTCGCAGTCGGCAGATGAGGCCGTTCTCAAACTCGGCGACAAAACAGCGATCACGTTCGGAAAGGGTGCGCTGCACATCGATACAGACGCCGCCATTGTGAACGCGAGTTCGGTCTCGCTGGCGGGCGAAGGGGGACAGGCCGTGGCTCGCGTCGGCGACATGGTCACGGTCGGTGCTGGCTCGAGCGCCGGTCAATGGCCCATCACCAGCGGCTCCGGCCGTGTCTCTGCAAACTGAACTCAACGACAGGAAACATCATGACCAAGAAACCAACCACCACTGCGAAGCCACCCGCCAAGATAACACCTGAAGTAGCTGGTGATCCCACACCGGTGGAGCCAGTCGAAGCGACCACGAGCCCAGATGAGGCCGCTGAAAGGAACTACGAGGTTGCGCCAAAAGCTCCTCCCAAGATCGACGGCCGCCGCGTGAAGCCCGGCGATAAAATCAAGATGAATGCCCAACGGGCAGCGCACCTCGTCCTCACTGGTGTTCTCATCGATCCGGAAAACCCGCCCAAGCAGCCTGACGCCGAACAGGGCGACGACGCCAGCTAGCCGCACGCTACTCAAGACCCCATTCAAAGGACCCTTTAAGAGCCATGAACCGCGCCATTCGATATCGTGTTGGAACGCATGCAAAAACCGGTGAGCTTCTCGCCGGGTTTGCACACGTGCAGCAATCGCTCGGCGTAATTTGGGGCACTCGGCTTGGGCAGCTGGTGATGGAGCTGGGCTTTGGCTCGAACCTGTTCGACCTGCTCGGCGAAGATCTGACGGTCGATCTTGCGTTCGACATCTATGATGCACTCATCACCTCTGCCCACAAGTATGAGGACGAGTACAGGCTCACTTCACTTCAGCTTGTGAAGGTGGAGCGAACGGGTCTGCTGGGCCTGCGATATGAAGGCAATTATTATCCAGAAGGCCGGTTCGGAAAGTACGATCTTATCGAACCAGGCGGCGCGGTGTTCCTGCCGACTTATGCAGCCAGTTCATCCTTGGAGGCTGCAGCATGAGCCAGCTTCTGGATCTATCGACGGTTCCGGTACCGGACGTCATCGAGAACCGCAGCTTTGACGAGATCAAGTTCGCGCTGCTCGACGATCTTCGCCAGCGGATGCAGGCGGCCAAGCTGCCGTTCGATGCCGAGCGAGTTCAGTCTGAGCCACTGGTCATCAACGAGCATGCACGTGCCTGGCGTGAATATCTCTTGCACGCTCGCATCAATGATGCTGTCCGGGCTGTGCTTGTGGCAAGTGCGCAAGGCGCGGATCTCGAGGCCGTGGTTGCCGACTTCAATCTGACCAGGCGCGTGCTGATAGAAGCGACCGACAGTGAGCCAGCTGTCCTCGAAAGCTATGAGGAGCTGCGCCAACGACGCCAGCATGCGCCCCATCAGCTCGCTGTCGGTTCCTTGCCTGGCTATGCGTTCAACGCCCTGGAAGCGGATGCATCGCTCATCGAGGCCAAGGTCAAGCGCGTCCAGGGCAACGAAATGTCGATCGGCCTGCTGAGCCGCTATGGCGACGGCTCTGTCTCCATGGAAACAATCGAGAGGGTTTCCGCCCGATTGGCCCCTCGAGGCAAGTACCGGTTGGGCACCGATGATCTGCGCATTTTCCCGGCATCAATCCATTCTGGATCTATCGTAGTAGAAATCGAAATCGGTGCCGGCCCCGACGCGGCGATCGTTGAGCAGCAAGCATTACAGGGCGTCGAGGCTCAGATTGCGTTGCGCCGTGGGATTGGCTCTCCGCTCAACCGCGACGCCATTATCGGCGGCGCTCACCGCGCTGACGAGGTCCGAACCGTAAGGGCCAGCTCAGATCTGTTCGAGTTCGTGCCTGGCGCGTTCGATGCGATCCACGTCACCAACATAGATGTGCGGGTGATCCGTGTCTGAGCTTGTCACCATAGACCCGCCACTCATGCCGGGCAGCACTCAGGATCTTGGTCGTGTCCTTGATGCGTCACCTCGGCTCGATGAGATTGATGTCGACATTATCCGGCGTGCCAAATCGGCTGCCGACTGCGATGTCGAGTTGCTGCCATTTCTGGCTTGGGAACGGGGCGTCAATCTGTGGTTTGATGATTGGCCCGAGTGGAAGAAGCGGCGCATTACGGCCCAGATCTACGAGATGCTGGCCCTCGTCGGCACAGTGCCTGGTTGGGACG
>JBCBZX010000325.1:0-3476 GCA_039815105.1 Pseudomonadota bacterium | reverse complement strand
GTTGGCTTTGATGAAGGCAGCAAGATCGAGTCATTCAAAGAACGTGCCATTAGCAAGCTGATGGAGAAGTTCAAATCCAAGGGTGTGGGTGGCGAGGCTACTCTGCAGTGGGAACAGGCGGGCATAAGCGTTAAAAAATCCAAGAACGGCCAGAATTTGACTGGAGCCGCATTGCGGCGATTGCAGCAACGGCTCGAGGCGGGTGCGCCGCCAAGGCTTGCCGACGCCTTGTCAAACATTGCCGAGGAAATTGACATATTGCCCCGTGACAAGGATTTCATTTGCGAGTCTTTACTTCTGGCTCTGGGCCATGATGGCGATGTCAAAGAATGCGCTGCGTTCTTCGATGGGGATCAGATCAAAGAGGACGGAGAAGTTTCACTATGGGAGTTCTGCACGAGTTTCGATCTGGAATTCCCCCATGTGTTCAGAGCTCTTCGCCTACACGAAGTTGATTTATAATTGTCAAATTATATTTGACATGTAACTTTTAAAATCAAAAATATTGACGATCATCAGGTGGCTTGCTACCCTGACTTAAAACAGGGTCAGGGAGCCTGTCATGGTTAGGAGATCAGCCGCCACAATCTTGGGCATGAGTGTTGCTCTTCACTGGAGCATCGCCGTTACCGGTGCCGCCGCCATTGTTGATGATGGTTCGGGGAGCCTTGGTGCCCATGCCAATTGCTCATCGTCAGCAGCCGCCGCACTGACCAGGCCGTGCCGAGATCCCACCTTATCCGAGGCTGACAATCAAATATCCTCTCATCTCCAGAGATTATTTAAGGCGTCATCATCGTCTCATGCCGATGACCCGCTTCAACAACGTGCAATCGAAAAGAGCACTGGAGCAATGCGCGAGCTCTTCAGTCGAGGCGTTGAAATATCGGACGACGCTGGGCTGTTCGACCATGCGCTGATCGATAATGACACGATCACGCCGCAATCGCTGATCGACGCCATCGTCAGCTCCCCGGTCATGCATGCCGGGTGCAACTTTACTTTGCAACGAAGTGGCGTCGTGCCCTTTGCCCGCTCGTTTCTGGTGGCATATCCGGTCGACAGCGCTTGGAAACTCGCCGCAATTCATGTGGGCATTGAGAATCCCGAACATTTAAATGCTGAACCTCCAAGCGCGCGCCGGGTCAAATTGAGTTCAATCAAGACCCGCATGGTCGTTCCCGGCTACAAGAATTCCAATGCCCTGTTGAGAACCCATATTGTTTTGCAGGCAACCAAGCAGTGCCAGAGCGGCATTTTGAGTAAGCTTGATCCCGCTTATCTCCGAGCGCTCCAACTTGAGGCTTCAAACCTCTCACGGAATGCGAAATGACCGTGCGCCTGGAGGCTCTGCGAGAGCGAGCCATTGCTCAGAAAAAGAAGTTTCGACTGCGCATCATTCGAAACGTGCTTGTTGTTCTGGGCGTCTTTGGGGCGCTGCTCGCATGGGTGCAGGTTACCACCACCCACGAAAGCGACCAGTTTTTGGTCGGTCAATTGATGCAGGAGGCCAGGGGGATCGAAAGTGAAATTGCGACAATCCGGCAATCCCAATTCCGATTGCCAGAGTTTTGCACCGATGCAGACGAGTTGACGGCTTGTCAGGCCCAGAAAGACGCGCTCGGAAAGGAGTTGGGAGATCTTACTGTCCGGCTGGAAATGGCTCATTTCCAGCTGGCGCAGAAGGGCGTTTTGACCAAGCGCGACGACGGACGTTCGGGATTTACGTTCCAAAAACCCCATACCGAAAGTGAGGGTGAGGCTGCAAACTGGGCCAACATATCCGCGATAGCCAAGCTTGCGACTCTGCCCTTTTTGGCTCTGGTTCTGGCGTGGATGCTGGATGTTCCGATGCGGATCTACAACCGATATGACGCCTGGGAGTTCGCGCTTTTGGCCTTCGAAACTGATGAAGAGCTGAAAGCGGCGGTTGTTACAAATGGGTTGCTCGTGGAAAAGCTTCTGACAATTGCGGACAAGTGACGGCAGCTCCCGTTTGGATGGCACATCGTCATGGCTGGAATTGCCCTCCGCCGCAATTGCCATCGAACACGCGCGCAGTGTGGGGTGCATTCCAGACCGGACTTTTCGGAAATCACCTTCACTTCCAAGGTAGATGGCGCGAACAGGTGCCGTTCAATAGCGCTTCAGTCGGCTCATTATTCTCACCAACACGCGGCGTATGGGTGAAGGCAACGCTTCCAGCGCCAACCTGATACGCGCGCGTGGCTGGCGTGCGATCACCTGGGCCGTAAGTTGCCCTGTGAAACCGCGCCCAGCCACAACGCTGCCCAGGCCATGTGGCTGGGCTCCATAGGCTGATTTATAGTTGGCGTGATTTGGAAGCAGGTCCACGCTGCTCACACCCTTTGGCAGACCATCGCCAATAAGAATGAGCCCGTAATGCAGTGTGGCCGGCGACGCCGAGACAAAATCATCGTCATGACCCGCCATGAGAGCACTGGCCATCAAAGCATCGTCTATGTGACCGCCAGACAAGTCATCACCTTGCCTCCGCGTGTTGGCGCCAGCCGGCGCTCTTAGCGGCACGGCCAGCAACATATAGGATATTGGCCGGCCGTTCACTGTCAAAATATGCATGACCAAGCTCCGGTCGCCCGAAGCCTGCCGCGCTTTTGAAAAGCCTTCGAACAAAGGCCCGCGAACTGCGCCACCCCATAAGGCGTTTTTATCCAACCAAGCACGCTTCCATGCCAAGATTTGCGCGAAGTGCAACTCAAAGCTGGCATGGTCGGCGTAGATGAGGTGGGTTTCGACAGGCCCAACCTCCTCAAGTTTGCGCTTCGCCACCCGCAAAGACCGCCGTCGGTTCTTGGACAGTTTCATCCATCCATCACCGCCGCCCCGTTGCACTTCCAGCACATTGGTGACCATCTTAGCCATGCCCATCTGGCCATTGCCATCATCCACCGTGTGCACTGGCAAGCCACGTGCCTGCACGGATGAATATCCCGCCCCCAGAACGGTCAACTTCAAGTCTTCCAGCCAACACACCTTCAAGGCTTCAGTGCACACGCACGCAGCGTATGGAACAATGCTGTGCAGGTTTGCGGTCAGTCGGTGCCTCGATAACACCCCGCTCTTCGCCTCGAACGCAATCATGCAGACAAGGCGTCCGCTGCGGTGCAGGCTTGCAAGTACCATATCTTGCCGGTTCCGGGCGATTTCATTCCAATCGCAATAAGCACTTCCCGGCCATTGCAAGCCATCTCTGCTCAAGCGCTGCCATCTTGCCACTAGGGGGTGGTCGGCTTTCGCCAAATCGCTCGTGCCCAAGCATTCCAGCGTCCAGCCGTTCAGATTCTTGTGGCCATGGTAAACCGGCATTTGGGCGCTGTTGCGAGTGCCATCGGCATTCGAGGCAAGGTCTCCATTCCAATCCACATGCTCCAGCGTTTCCAACATCGATCCTTTCCAGTTGCGGCTCCAACATAACAACTTCCGGCCCATAGACC
>JBCBZX010000068.1:0-11748 GCA_039815105.1 Pseudomonadota bacterium | reverse complement strand
CTTTCAAGACCTTCACCACGGCCATGGCGCTGGACAGTGGAATGGTGAACCTGGGCAGCAGGTTTGATGCTCGCAAGCCTTTGCGGGTCGGTGGCTTCACAATCAATGATTTCCACGCCAAGAAGAAGGTTCTAACCGTTCCGGAGATCTTCATCTATTCGTCTAACATCGGTACGGCAAAGATGGCGCAGACGGTCGGTGTCAATGGACATCGTGAGTTTTTGAAGCGGCTTGGGCTGCTTGACCGGATGGATTTCGAACTGCCCGAAACCGCACGACCCACAGAGCCCAAGGAATGGAAAGAGCTCAATTCCATTACGATCTCCTATGGGCACGGAATGGCGACCACGCCCTTGCAAACCGCCGTTGCGGGCGCTGCACTGCTCAATGGCGGACGCCTGATCGCCCCCACGCTTCTGCGCCGCACACAGGCTGAGGCCGATGAAATCGCTAGCCAGGTGCTCTCGCCAGACACCAGCGCCAAGATGCGCCAGCTGATGCGCATGAATGTGGAAAAGGGCTCCGGCCGCCGTGCGGAAGTGACGGGCTATTTCGTTGGTGGAAAGACGGGCACAGCCGAGAAGGTGAAGAATGGTCGCTACTCCAATGACCACAGGTTCAATGCCTTTTTGGCTGCATTCCCGATCGATGACCCGCGCTATGTGGTTCTGGTGTTCATCGATGAACCCAAGCCGGAAGAGGGGCTCAAGGCTGCGACTGCCGGTTTGAATGCTGCGCCAACGGTTGGCGCCATCATTCGCCGTATTGGCCCTGTATTGGGCTTGCAACCGCGCTTCGGAGCCGACGGCGAACCCTTGCTGATCAACTACTGAGGCCAAAGCCAGTGCATTGTGAGGAAGACGCGAAGCGCCAATTGCTGAAACGCGCTAGTGTGGAGCGATGATGATTCTGGGTGACCTTTCCAAAGACATTGCAACCGTAATTGGCGACGGCTCGATGCCGATTAGTGGCCTCACTGCCGATAGCCGGAAGGTTAGCAAGGGCGCTTTATTCGCCGCATTGCCAGGCGTTAAAACAGATGGCAGCGCCTATATTACCCAGGCCATCGAGGCTGGCGCTTGTGCAATACTGTCCACCGCACCGTTAGAGGATGCGATGGACGGAGTGGCAAGTGTTGTTTGCGACAATCCGCGGCTTGCTTTGGCCCAGATGGCGGCCCGCTTTCATGCTCCGCAGCCGCAAACAATAGCGGCGGTCACCGGCACGGCGGGCAAGACATCTGTCGTCGCGTTTCTGCGCCAGATTTGGGAACATGCAGGCATCCCGGCTGCCAGCCTTGGTACCACTGGTGTGGTTGCAAAGGGGCGTGCGCAAGAAGGTGAGCTGACGACGCCAGACCCTGTCAGTTTGGCTCAGACCATGCACAGCATTGCGCAAATGGGCGTCACCCATTGCGCCATGGAGGCATCGAGCCATGGCCTCGATCAATACCGCCTCGATGGCATGGCGATCGCTGTTGCCGGTTTCACCAATCTCGGGCGTGACCATATGGACTACCACGAGACGGTTGAGGACTATCTGGCGGCAAAGATGCGACTGTTCACCCAGCTGCTGCCCGCCGGGGGGGCAGCCATCATTTTTGCGGATGATCCGTTTTCACGCAGGGCGATTGATGCGGCGAAGGGAGCCGGTCGCACCGTTCGAACTGTGGGGCGCAAAGGCGAGTTCATTTCCTTGAAGCGGGTTGAGCACACGCGCGATGGACAGAGTGTCGAACTGCTGCATGATGGTGATGTATACCGTGTGGACTTTCCGCTGGCCGGTGGTTTTCAGATCGCCAATGGGCTTGTTGCGGCTGGAATGGCCATCAGCACCGGGACGCGTCCCGCACAGGCTTTTGCTGCCCTTGAAACCTTGCAGGGCGCTCCCGGCAGGTTGGAGAAAGTTGGCAGCACAGCGCAGGGTGCTCCTGCTTATGTGGACTACGCGCATAAACCAGAGGCTCTGGAAAATGTTCTGGAGGCCGTGAGACCCTTCACCACCGGCAGAATTGTCACTGTTTTTGGGTGTGGAGGCGACCGCGACCCCGGTAAGCGCGTGATCATGGGTGAGATTGCCCAGCGACTTTCCGACATTGTTATCGTCACCGATGACAATCCCCGGACTGAAGATCCATCCAGCATTCGCGCCCAGGTGATGGCGGGTTGCCCCAAGGCAACCGAGATTGGAGATCGGGCCGCCGCCATCGTTGCGGGCGTGCAGCTGTTGGAGCGCGGTGACTGTTTGATCGTAGCGGGCAAGGGCCATGAGAATGGCCAGAAGATTGGCGATCAGGAATTCCCATTCCTCGACCACGACCATGTGCGCAATGCACTGGCTGCGAGGGCCGGATGAGCGAAGCGGAGACCGAGCAATTGGAGGCAGGGTCGGAACCTCTGTGGAGCGGGGAGGCCTTTCTCGCGGGTACAAAGGGCAGAAATTCCAGGGGTGGTTTGCCGCCCGCCGTCACCGGAATTTCAATCGACACCCGCACGCTTTCGCCGGGAGATGCCTTTTTTGCCATTTCAGGCGACCGGTTCGATGGCCATGATTTTATAACGGCGGCCATCCGTGCCGGAGCGTCGGTGATTGTCGTTGCTCAAAGCAAGCTGGCAGCACTCGGCATGCACCAACTGCCGATTGTGGTGGTGCCCGATGTTTTGAAGGCGCTGGAAAATCTTGGCCTTGCCGCCCGCGAGCGAAGCACCGCACAGATCGTGGCCGTCACAGGAAGCGCAGGCAAAACAACCACCAAAGAGGCGTTGAAAAGTGTGCTGTCGGAGTTTGGCAAAACCCATGCGTCGCCGGCTTCGTTTAACAATCATTGGGGCGTGCCGCTAACCTTGGCGCGCATGCCCTCCGATGCGAAGTTTGGCGTCTTTGAGATCGGTATGAACCACCCCGGTGAGATCACGCCTTTGGTGGCAATGGTGCGGCCGCACGTGTCGGTGGTGACCACAATTGCCGCCGCGCATTTGGGGCAGTTTGAGACGTTGGACGCCATAGCCGAGGCCAAGGCCGAGATCTTCACGGGCCTGGTGCCCGGTGGCACAGCAGTGGTGAATGGCGACATCCCACAAACCCAATTGCTCCGAACGCGGGCCCAAGAGGCCAAGGCTGGCGCTATTCTCACGTTCGGCGACGCTGCGGGCAACGACACTCAATTGACCGATGTTGTCCTCACCGCCACCGGCTCGCGGTTTTCGGCGTTGGTGAGCGGCGGTGCGGTGGACGTCCATTTGCGTTTGCCGGGCAGGCACCAGGTTCAAAACATGTTGGCACTGCTTACGGTTGCCGACCTTTTCGGCGTGGAACTCGTTGCGGCGGCCAAAGCGCTGGGCGGTATATCTGCGGGCAAAGGGCGGGGTGAGACGCGTAAAATTCAAGTTCAAGGCGGCACGGCCACTTTGATTGATGAAGCGTATAATGCCAATCCACAGGCCATGGAGGCGATGTTTGAGGTGCTTGCCACAGCGAAAACTGATGGCAGTGGCCGGCGCCTGTTGGTGTTGGGCGATATGAAGGAGCTTGGTGATCAATCGGCTTCGCTTCACGCGGCGCTGGCCGCACCCATTGCTAAGGCCGGCATTGATCTCGTATTTACCGCCGGCGAAGCGATGCAACATTTGCACGACGCCCTGCCAAAAGATCTACGTGGAGGCCATCTCCAAGATGCTAAAGGCCTTGCGCCGCTCGTGCAAAAGTCTTTGCAGGCTGGCGATGTGGTTGCCATTAAGGCATCCAATTCCATGAAATTTGAGCGGGTTGTGAACGCGCTGTCGGGGACCGTAGCAGACGATGCTGCCAGCTCGAAAACTGACTGAATAGGCCATAAGGCCGCGCCCGAGGGGGGCGAAAGACGTGCTATTTTATTTGCAGAGCTTCTCTGAGCAGTTCCAGTTGCTCAATGTGTTTCAATACATCACCTTCCGCGTGGGGGGTGCCATGATGACCTCGATGATCGTGGTGTTTCTGTTTGGCCCGGCGATTATTGAAGCTCTGAAAGTGAGGCAGGGGCGTGGGCAGCCCATTCGGGCCGATGGCCCTCAAACGCATCTCAAGAAGGCGGGCACACCCACAATGGGTGGGCTGATGATTTTGGTTGGGGTGATCGTCTCCACATTGCTTTGGGCAAACCTGTCCAGCCCGGTAATTTGGACTGTGCTTCTGGTGACGGTCGCTTTTGGAGCGATCGGATTTTACGACGATTATCTGAAGGTCAGTAAAGCCAGCCATAAAGGCTTTTCGGGCAAAATGCGCTTGCTACTGGAATTTATCATCGCGGGTATCGCGGTCTATTTCATTTCAGCCAACCTTCCCGACCAACAGGCCACTCACCTGACGCTCCCATTTTTGAAAGATGTCTTCATCAATCTGGGTATTTTCTTCATTCCATTCGGCGCGTTTGTCATCGTCGGTGCCGGCAATGCGGTGAACATGACCGATGGTTTGGACGGTCTTGCCATCGTCCCTGTCATGATCGCGGCTGGCTCTTTTGGAGTGATCGCATACCTGTCCGGTAACGCCATCTTCTCGGACTATCTGCAAATCGTAAATGTGCGTGGGTCCGGTGAAGTGGCTGTGATATGCGGCGCAATCATCGGGGCCGGCCTCGGGTTCCTTTGGTTCAACGCGCCGCCTGCGGCTATTTTTATGGGTGACACCGGGTCTTTGGCACTGGGCGGTATGCTCGGCGCGACGGCAGTTGCAACCAAGCATGAAATCGTTCTGGCCATCATTGGTGGGTTGTTCGTCATGGAAGCACTGTCCGTGATCATCCAGGTGGCCAGTTTCAAAATGACCGGCAAGCGCGTGTTCAAAATGGCGCCGATCCACCATCATTTCGAGCAACTTGGTTGGACAGAAAGCCAAGTTGTCGTTCGATTTTGGATCATCTCCGTGATCCTCGCCATGATCGGCCTTGCAACGCTCAAGTTGCGCTAGCTGATGATCTCTATTCGCTCATTCTCCGGCAGCAAGGTAGCGCTTTTTGGGTTGGGCGGGTCTGGGCTTGCGTCGGCCCGCGCACTGGTCGCTGGCGGCGCTGAGATTGTCGCTTGGGACGACAATCCAGCGTCTGTGGAGACCGCGCGTTCTGCTGGTCTGACTTGCGCGGATTTACGCTTGCAGGACTTCGCAGAGTTCGCCGCGCTGGTTTTGGCACCGGGTGTGCCGCTCACGCACCCTGCGCCCCATTGGTCAGTTGATCTGGCTGCAGCGGCGAATCTGCCAATTATTGGCGATGTCGAACTTTTCCAGCGCGAGTTGGCCCAGTTTGGTGCGGAGGCGAAATGGGTCGGTATCACCGGCACCAATGGCAAATCCACAACCACCGCTCTGATCGCTCACATTTTACGGCAGGCTGGTGAAACCGTGCGGATGGGGGGCAATATCGGCACCGCAGTGCTTGAGCTTGAGCCACCAGAGCCCGGCTCGATTTATGTGATCGAGTGCTCATCATATCAGATTGATCTTGCGCCCAGCTTGAGACCGGATGTTGGTGTGCTCCTCAACATCACGCCTGATCATCTCGACCGCCATGGGTCTCTTGAGCATTATGCCGACGTAAAGTCCCGCCTGATATTGGGTGCGCAAACTGCCGTGGTTGCGGTCGATGACGCCCCGTCTGCCGAAATTTCGCGCCGGCGCGGGTATGGGGAAGAGTTGGCTCAAGTGTCCGCACATTTCGCCCTGGAGTCCGGCATTTTCGCGCTTGATGGCGATATCTATCAGGCGGCGGGCACCGTGAGAAATGTCGTTGCGACATTAAAAACTGCGCCCGCACTTGCTGGGCCTCACAACGCGCAAAATGCAGCTGCTGCCGTTGCGACCTGTCTTTCGCTTGGGTTGGGTCGAGACGTCATTCAAGCTGGTTTGGACAGTTTTGCCGGCCTTGCGCATCGCATGGAGCGAGTTGGCAGGCGCGATGGCGTTCTGTTCGTCAACGACTCAAAGGCCACAAATGCAGAGGCTGCTTCGCCAGCATTGTCCGCATTTGAGCGCGTTCACTGGATTGCGGGCGGCGTGCCAAAAACGGGGGGGCTTGCGCCGCTGGCAGACAGGTTCAGCAATGTTGCCAAGGCCTATCTCATTGGCGAAGCGGCTGCTGATTTCGCTGGCACCTTGAGCGCTCACGCGGTGGATTTCGAGATTTCAGACACTTTGGACCAAGCGGTTAAGTCTGCGGCCCGCTCAGCAAAATCTGGCGAAGTCATTCTTCTTTCACCATGTTGCGCGAGTTTCGATCAATATAGAAATTTTGAGGAGCGCGGGGACGCGTTTCGGCAGGCTGTTTTGGCCTTGCCGGATATTGAGCCCCAAGGCCCTTCCGCAGAGGATAATCATTGATGGCATCGCGCGCGGACCGCTCGCCCCTTTCGCAATGGCTTTGGACGGTGGACAAGAAATTGCTTGTCAGCCTTTTGTTGCTGATGGTTATGGGGCTCATTTTGTCGCCCGCCGCCAGCCCACCTGTTGCCGAGCGTATCGGCGCGGACACGTTCCATTTTGTCAAGCGACATGCGTTTTATATGATCCCGGCTTTGGCGGTGCTGATTGGCACCAGTTTTATGACGCCGCGCCAGGTTCGCCGTTCGGCCGCACTTTTGTTGGCCGTCAGCCTGCTTTTGATGATCGCGACGCTGTTCTTTGGCTTTGAGGTGAAGGGTGCGCGCCGTTGGATTCAGATCGCGGGTTTCTCCATTCAACCGTCTGAGTTTCTTAAACCTGCGTTTGTGGTCATATGCGCATGGCTGTTTGCCGAGAGCATCACGCGGCCGGATGTGCCGGGCAATCTGTTTGCAATGATCCTGCTGGCGATGGTTGTCGCTTTGCTGGTTGCGCAACCTGATCTGGGTCAGACCATTCTTGTGGTGTGCGCTTGGGGCGCTCTTTTATTCCTGGCGGGCATTAGCTGGCGATGGATATCTGCGCTGGCAGTTTTCGGCCTCGCCGGAATGATATCGGCTTATTTCTTTTTTTATCACGTGGCGCTGCGCATAAATCGCTTCATCACCGGAGAGGGCGACAACTTTCAAACCGATCGTTCGATAAAGGCCGTTGTGGAAGGCGGCTGGTTGGGGCAGGGGCCGGGCGAAGGAGTTGTGAAGCGCGGATTGCCCGACAGCCATGCCGATTTCGCGTTTGCCGTTTTGGCAGAAGAGTTTGGTATCATCGCCTGCATGGTGGTTGTGGCGCTGTTCGCCTTCATCGTGCTGCGGGCTTTGAGCCACGCGCTCACTGAGCCAGATCCGTTTCCGCGCCTTGCGGTTGGCGGGCTTACGGTTCTGTTTGGGGCCCAGTCTTTCATCAATATCGGCGTCAATTTGAAGCTCCTGCCAGCCAAGGGCATGACGTTGCCATTTCTAAGTTATGGCGGCTCGTCCATGATTGCGGTGGCCTTCGGTATGGGCTTGGTTTTGGCATTGACCCGCGAAAGGCCGGACCGACGGGCCTCGCACCGTTCTTTGCGGGATCTCAGCTTTACCGCTGGACGTCAGGTCGACGGGTCTGGAACGCAACCTGCGGCTGCGGAATGAGTGAACCTCAATGAGCAGGATCGCATTGCTGGCAGCAGGTGGCTCAGGCGGCCATATTTTCCCGGCTCAGGCGTTGGCCGAAGAGCTACGGGGCAGGGGCTGGACGGTACATCTCGCCACCGATGGCCGAGCGGAGCGATTTGCCGGCGCGTTTGGTGACGGTCATGTGCATGTGGTCCGTTCGGCGACTTTCAGCAAAAATCCGCTGAAAATGATCAAGGCTTTGGGCCGTATCTGGCAAGGTTATCGCTCGGCCAATCGACTGATCGCCGAGTTGAAGCCAGACCTTGCAGTTGGCTTCGGCGGCTACCCAAGTTTCCTGCCGATATTTGCCGCCAGTCGCGCTGGCGTGCCAACGCTAATCCATGAGGCAAATGCAGTGCTCGGGCGCGCCAACAAGGCTTTGGCCAGCCGGGTCGACGCCATTGCAATGGGCTTCCCGCTTGAAAATGCCGGGAGCCTTGGCCCCAAATTGCACGTGACGGGAAATCCCGTGCGCCAATCCGTGATCGATGCATCCCGCATGCCCTACGCGCAGCCAGAACTTGGAGGCACGTTCAATCTCGTGGTTTTCGGCGGCAGCCAAGGTGCGCAGTTTTTCTCGCAAGTCCTGCCGGAAATGGTGGGTGGCATGGCGTTTGAGAATGGTGCGCGTCTGCGCGTGGTGCAGCAAGCCAGGCCGGAAGATGAAAGCGCCCTGCGCGCATGGTATGCCGACAATGAGATCGAGGCGGAAGTTGCACCATTCTTCAGCGACATGGCCGATAGGCTGGCGCAGGCGCATTTGGTGATTTCGCGCGCCGGAGCATCGACGGTGACGGAGCTCGCGGTGGTGGGACGACCTGCAATTCTGGTTCCGTATCCCCACGCGCTGGACCACGACCAAGCAACCAATGCCAAAGCCATGGCGCAGGCCGGCGGAGTGATTGTGATGGATCAGACCGAGGCCTCCCCACAGGCTCTGCGCGAGTTTGTCGAGGAAACAATGTCAGCGCCGGAGCGGTTGGCGATCATGGCACAAGCAGCCCTTAGCACCGCCAACCCCGACGCTGCACGCTTGCTAGCCGACAGGTGCGAGGCTATTGCTTCGCGCGATCCCAAAAGCTGAAGCTCAGGAAATTCAACTATGAAAATGCCGCTCGAAATCGGCCTGATCCATTTTGTCGGCATTGGCGGCATTGGCATGAGCGGTATCGCCGAAGTGCTGCACAATCTTGGCTATAGGGTTCAGGGCTCTGATATGGCCGAAAGCGCCAATGTTGAGCGCTTGCGCGGTAAGGGCATCCCGGTTGCTGTGGGGCAAACTGGCGACAATATTGGTGATGCGGAAGTTGTGGTGATTTCCACCGCCATCAAAGAGGACAATGCGGAACTGATTGCGGCTCGCGAGCGGCTGCTGCCCATCGTTCGCCGCGCCGAGATGCTGGCGGAGTTGATGCGGTTTCGGCGAGCTGTTGCGGTTGGTGGCACCCATGGCAAAACGACCACAACCTCCATGGTTGGCGCTTTGCTGGAAGCGGGCTCCATGGACCCGACGATCATTAATGGCGGTATCATCAATGCCATTGGCACCAATGCTCGAATGGGTGAGGGTGAGTGGATGGTGGTGGAGGCTGATGAGAGTGACGGCACTTTCCTGAAGCTGCCAGCAGACGTGGCCATTATCACCAATATCGACCCGGAGCATCTCGATCATTATGGCAGTTTCGATGCTGTGAAGGAGGCGTTTGAGACGTTCATCAAAAACGTTCCGTTTTACGGCTTTGGCGTGGTGTGCCTCGATCACCCAGAGGTGCAAAATCTGGTTTCGCAAGTGTCTGACCGCAAGATGCTGACCTATGGCGCTAATCCCCAGGCCGACGTTCGGTTTTCGAATGTCCGCAATGAAGGTGCTGTGAGCATATTCGATTTATCTATCCGCAGCAGGGCAACTGGCGATGAAGTCATCGAAACAGATCTGCGGCTTCCAATGCCGGGCCTCCACAATGTGTCCAACGCAACGGCGGCCATTACGGTGGCGCTGGAGCTAGGCGTTTCGCTGGAGGATATTCGCACAGGCCTGGCAGGCTTCTCTGGCGTAAAGCGCCGTTTCACGCCGGTGGGCAGTTACAACAATGCCGAGATTTTCGACGATTACGCCCACCATCCGGTGGAGATCAAAGCCGTATTGGCCGCTGCGCGTTCTGCCTGTAGCGGACGGGTCATCGCCGTTCACCAGCCCCATCGGTTCTCGCGGCTAGATGATTTGTTCTCGGACTTTGCCAGCTGTTTCAACGATGCTGACACCGTTCTTATTGCGCCGGTTTATGCGGCTGGCGAGCAGCATATTGAAGGTCGCGATCACACATCTCTGGTATCGGCTATGAAGCAGGCGGGGCACCGCGATGCACGGACCCTCGATGAGCCCAGCCTTCTTGCGGCAACCCTGCTGGAAATTGTTGAGCCCGGTGACTTTGTTATGTGCATGGGCGCAGGCTCCATCAGTCTGTGGGCCGGTGTTCTGGCCGAGGCCATGTCACAAAAGGCGCAGCAAGCCAGCGTTGAAAGTGCGGATAGATGAGCCGTCGCTACACCCTCGATAGTCTTGGCGACCTGGGGGGCATTCGCGGGCGTTTGAGCGTCGATGCCGATCTGTCGAAGGTTACTTGGTTTCGTGTTGGCGGCCCCGCGGACATTTTGTTTCAGCCAGCTGACACTGATGATTTGTGTCAGTTCTTAAGGGCGATACCGAGGGATGTGCCGGTCAAGGTGATCGGCGTCGGCTCCAACCTTTTGGTGCGAGATGGGGGCCTGCGCGGTGTGGTGATACGCCTTTCCGCCAAGGGCTTTGGCGCGGTCGAGAACCTTGGTAATAATCGGCTCAGGGCAGGTGCCGCTGCAACCGACAAACGCGTGGCTGCTGCCGCTTTGGAAGCTGGCTTGGGTGGCTTTGCGTTTTACCACGGCATCCCGGGTGCAATTGGCGGGGCGCTGCGCATGAATGCGGGCGCAAACGGCACCGAGACGACTCAGCGGGTTGTTGAAGTTCATGCCGTCGATCGGCATGGCGAAAGGCACGTCTTGAGTCACGCCGACATGGGCTACAGCTACCGCCACTCTGGCGCCTCACCAGATCTTATTTTCACCCATGCTGTCATGGCTGGCGAGCCTGCTTCCACTGAAGACATTCAGAGCGAAATGGATGCCGTCCAACACCATCGTGAAACCGTGCAACCTGTGAAGGAAAAGACCGGTGGCTCAACTTTCAAGAACCCTAACGGCCACTCCGCATGGAAACTGGTGGATGAAGCCGGGCTGCGCGGCTTCAAAGTGGGTGATGCCCAGATGAGTGAGATGCACTGCAATTTCATGCTCAACACGGGCAACGCGACTGCACACGATCTTGAGACGTTGGGCGAGACGGTGCGCGGGCGCGTATTTGCAAACAGTGGTGTTCTCCTGGAATGGGAGATCAAGCGCATCGGTGATTTTGCGTCCAGTGCGCCTGTTCAGCCATTTGAGCCGAGCCATGGCTGATAAGCATATCCTTGGCAATTTGGACGATCTGCTAGCACACTATGACAAGCCGCCGGCAGAAGCGTCCTTGGCGAAAGTGGCTGACCATCTGACGCCAGCCTATCGCGCGTGGCTGGAGCCTGTGCAATTTGCCATTCTTGCGACCGCCGGTGCCAATGGCCTCGATTGCTCGCCCCGTGGTGACAGCGAACCATTGTTCCACATTCGCGACGATCGCACTTTGTTGATGCCGGATTGGCACGGCAATAATCGTCTCGACACTTTGCGCAACCTGGTTTCAATCCCAGCGATTGGCGTTATTTGCCTGCTGCCCGGTGTGGGTGAGTGTCTTCGTATCGGTGGCACGGCAAGCATAAGCATTGAACCTGCACTGATCGACAGGTTTGAGCGCGAGGGTAAAAAGCCCCGGTCTGTGTTGATTGTGGAGATCTCGCGCGTCTATTTCCAATGCGCCCGTTCCATCATCCGCTCGGGCATCTGGAACGGCGAGATCGAGCAAGGCGTGCCAACGGCTGGCCAAATGGCGCAAGGTGCCCATCCGGGTTTTGATGGCGAAAGCTACGATGCTGCGTTGTCTGACCGTCAGCTCAAAACGCTTTGGTAGGCCATTGGGTTAACATTGGTTAATCAAAGTGACCGGCGTCTGAAGCGACAAAGTTAATCGCTGGTAACTCTTTCTTTTCAGTTTCGACCG
>JBCBZX010000031.1:0-16205 GCA_039815105.1 Pseudomonadota bacterium | reverse complement strand
TCATGGACAGCCCCGGCTACGACCCCTGCTCAGTCACCGGCCAAATCGCATCAGGTGCAAACCTGGTGGTGTTCACGACGGGTCGCGGTTCCGTCTCCGGATACATGCCCACACCTTGCATCAAACTCGCCACAAACAGCGAGATGTATAGCCGTATGAAAGACGACATGGACATCAATTGCGGAGACATCATTTCGGACAACGTTTCGATTGATGAGAAGGGTTCGGAAATTTTCGAAATGCTCATCGCCGTTGCGTCCGGCAAGACGACAAAGAGCGAGACGCTTGGCTTTGGCGGCGCGGAATTTGTGCCATGGCAGATCGGCGCCGTGATGTGACGGCGGTGGCAGCGCCCTTAATGACCAATCAAACAGTCCGGCCGCCATCACAAGCAAGGACCATGCTTGGTTAAGTGCGTGCCTTCTCAAAATCCGACCAGAGCGTCTCGAACTGTTCCAAGTCCACACCCCCCCGCTTAACCGGGCCAAGAACGATATTTTCATTGCGCTGGAGCGTTGCAATGGCCTTGGACAAGTCCGTCAACACCTCATTTTCGATAACAACTGCACCATGAACATCGGCATGGATCAGGTCTCCATCGGCAACGCGCATATCGCAGATCGTCACATCCGTGCCAAACTCCTGCACGTGAACAAAACCATGGCTGGGGCCAATGCCTCCAGCCAGCACCGGAAAATCGGGCGCGAGGTCAGCCAGGTCGCGCATCAGACCATTTGTAACTGCACCTGAAAGCCCACAAACATTTTTGTGCACATAGGCGTGCACCTCCCCCCACCAGGCACCGATGGCCGCATCACCATCAACATCCTCCACAACCGCAATGCCTGGCCGCGCGCCGGTGGCCATATGCCGGAAATAGTCTTGCCGCACAGCGCGCACAATGGCTTCCGGTTCGCTCGATGGCGCGACGCTCGCAATTTTTGCTGTGCGCGCATAGCCGACCACCGCCTTCACCGCCCGGTCAGACCAATGCATGGTTTGATGGGTGAAATTGTCAAAGCCGCGTTTGCCGTGAACCACTTCAATGGCGTTGCAAATTGTTGGTGTGTCAAAGGACGCCAGCAGGGCCAATTGCTCACTCGAGAGCTGATTATCGGACATGAATTTCACCATTTTGTTCCATTGCCCCCCGCACTGCCTCGGCGCAAAGCTCAGAGCCTTCCAACAACGCATAGTGGCCCAGCCCATCCAAGGTCACGGCGGTGCCGTTCGGCGCCGCATCGGCAATGCGTGCGGCCAACTCGGCGGGGGTTTGTGTATCGCGCCCGCCAGACAGTGCAATGACCTGCGCTTTGCTAGCGTGCAGGGCGGCCAGCGCACCCGGCCTCGAAAGGGCGAGTTGAGTTTGCGGTTCAATGTTGGGTGCAGTTCGTTCCGCCATAGTCGCGATCGTGTCCAGAATGGCTGCGGGATTGGCGGCAAACAGAGCGGGCGACAATTGGCGCATGGCGGCTGCACCGCCAATTTGCAGAACCAGCTCCCTCATATGCGCTCGGCCTTCAGCTTTTGACGGGTCGTCTGGCATTGGGGTGGCAGAGAACAGGATTAGCGTCGCACCGCGTGGAAGTATGTCCGCATGATGAGCCACCATGATTGCTCCCAGCGAAAATCCGCACACGATGTCATGGCCCTTCACGGCGTCTTGCAATTGATCGCGATAGTCGCCAACCGCAGGTCGGTCGAGCATGATCAAATTTCTACTGTGCAGCGGCACGCCCAGCGCATCCAGAAAGGGCGCAAACACCGAGGCGTCACACAGTGTGCCCGGTATCAACCACCAGCGTCTCGCTTCAGGCATGGACTATCCGCCCATGGCGACGGCGGGCTCACCAGGGCCGACCCACCCATCAAGAATGGCCGTCACAGCACTGCGGTTGCTGCGCATCAAATGGCCAAAATCATTGCTGGGTGTCACCAAATTGAAGCCCTCCCGCAGGCGCGCGGATGCCTCATCAGAATGAGCGCAAAAGATGCCCGTGGGTACACCATGTGCGGCGGCGCGGGAACGAATATGGGCGATGGCTTTCTCCAAACGTGCCCTGTTGGAATCGCCATGGTTGGCCAGACTGTAGGCCAGATCATTGGGGCCCACATAGATCATATCGACACCATCGGTTTGCACGATGGCATCAATATTATCGAGCGCCTCTTCAGTCTCTATCATGGGGATAGCCATGACGGTTGAATTGGCATGTTCGACATAGTCTCCGCCGCCATAAAGCAGACCCCGCGATGGGCCAAAGCTGCGAGTGCCATGGGGCGGATAACGACAAGCGGCGGCGAATTGTGCAGCCTGTTGTGGAGTGGAAATCATGGGGCAAATCACACCATAGGCACCAGCATCAAGCACCTGAATGATTTGCGCCTCGTTTAACTCAGGCACACGGACCATGGGCAAGGCCGGAGTGGCTGATATAGCCTGTAGCATCGGCAGCGCAGTGCTAAAATCCAGCATGCCGTGCTGCAGATCAACTGTCACCGAATGGTAGCCGGCATGGCCCATGCCTTCAGCACTGTAGGAGGATCCGATGGACAACCATCCATTGATGATGATGTCGCCTTCAGCGAGCCGCTGCCTGATAATATTGGGGCGCATAATCTACCCTCCCAGCTTGTAGGAAGGGAGCAGAGACGCCGGAGCGACATAGCCCCCTGCGTCCAGGCCCTGATTGTGAGCGAGGGCCGCTTCCAATGTATCGCTCTGAAACTTTGGCCATTTGCGCTGATCGCCGGAAATGGTGACCAACACCTCGACCGGCTCATCGCCAAGCACCTCAAAGCTGCGCACCACCTGTGACGGTATGGAGTATGTATCCCATGCATCAAGATCGACGGTGACATCCTGACCGTCATTGAGCCATAGGCGCAAGCGCCCCTTATGCACGATAAGCACCATCTTCTCACAAAGCGAAAATGGCATGACCCATTGGCCAGGCTGCATGCGCAGCCATTCCGTGGAAAAGCCATGCGAATTCGTTATTGGCGCTTGATGCTCGCGATTCTGCGTCATGCCCGCGCCAATAACGGGCGCAAGCTCAGCGCCACAACCGGGAAGGCAGGCATCGATGAAACCGGGGCGGAAATCGCGGTCGCCGACCGGCACGACGTGGCGCATCATTTCATCAGGGGACACGTCCTTCAACTGCGCAAGATGCTCATCAGGCATGGGAGCGATGGTGTCCTGTGCCGATGGGACCGGGTCTCCGTTTGAAGTGTCGATCAACGTGTTGTCGTTGGAGATGTACAAGCCGTAGTCAGCGGCCTCGCGGATGATCTCAGGATGAAAAATCACGCCGCCAGTATTGTCTCCTCCTAAAATGGTGAAGAGCCATCCATCATCCGGCCCATCATTGGTGAAGCCACGAAAAATCCATGTGGGGATCGAAACCACATCACCTTCCTTGCCTGTGAAGATGTGTTCTCCATTGGAGCCCCAGCGAAAAATCCACTGACCCTTTTGAACGATGAAAACTTCGGCTGTGAAATGGATGTGTAGGTTGTTGGTGATGCCATGGGGCATGGCGGCCGCACCGATGTTGAACCCATGGGGCTCCGGCAGATTAATCACCTGCTCCGACGATGACGTTACACCCGGTCCGATGATTGAATAGTTTTGCTTGAGGTGCGAACCGGGCTTCTTGCAGTCAATAAAAGCCACGGTGCAGGACACATAATCGCCGCGCTTCACATGTCGGGCTGCCGCTTCATGTTGCAAAATGCGTGTCAAAACAAACGCTCCTATTGCTCGATACGCTGGCCGGAAGTCTTGTCAAATATGTGCAATTTGGCACCCTCTCTGGCCTTCAGGTGGCAGGTTGCATTGATTTGCGAATTGTAAGTTGCAGGCCCCCGGGCACAGACAATCGTAGTGCCATGGCGGATGGTTATCAGGGTCGCATCGCCTGTTAGCTCCATGGCATATATCGGCCCACTGATCGCACCATTGCCATCCGCCAACTCAATGTCCTCCGGCCGGATACCCAACACGACGCCATCTCGGTCACCGACGGACACAGACAGGTTCACACCCGGTGCTTCAAACACGCCATTGGTCACCGCGCCTTCAATCAGGTTCATGGAAGGCGACCCAATGAAACCAGCGACAAACAAGTCGGCTGGCTCGGAATAGATTTTTTGAGGCGTGTCCAACTGCACGATACGGCCTTCATTCATCACCGCAATGCGCGATGCCAGCGTCATCGCCTCCATCTGATCATGGGTGACATACACGGTGGTGATGCCAAGCTCATGGTGCAGATGTTTCAGCTCCGCACGCATGGTTACACGCAGCTTGGCATCAAGGTTGGACAATGGCTCATCCATGAGAAAGATAGATGGCGTTCGCACAATAGCTCTGGCCAGGGCAACGCGTTGACGCTGCCCCCCCGACAATTCGGAGGGGCGGCGCTTGAGCAGCGCCCCCAGCTCCACCTTGTCGGCAATTTCCTGAACCCTCGCCTTCTGAGCGGCTTTATCCATACCTCGCAGCTTCAGCGGGTAAGCCATATTCTGTTCCACAGTCATGTGTGGATACAGGCCGTAATTCTGGAAAACCATTGCGATGTCACGGTCCTTGGGTGGTTTGTCATTCACCCGCTCATCGCCGATCAACAAATCACCTTTGGTGATCTCTTCAAGCCCCGCAATCATGCGCATTGTCGTGGTTTTACCGCAGCCCGATGGGCCCAGCAGAACGAGAAACTCACCATCATGGACGGTCAGATTCTGATCTGGGATCGCCAGAAAGGGACCGTAATATTTCTGGACATCAACAAGCCGAACTTCAGCCATCTTCTATTCCTCTATTTGACTGCGCCGGCGGTCATACCGCGGGTGAAATGCTTCTGAATGAGCAGCGCCATGATAAAGATGGGCACTGTGATCATCACGCCCGCCGCGCTCATCAACTCCCACAGATCGCCGCGCTCGGTGCGGAAATTGACCAGACCGATGGGCAGCGTAACGGCGTCACGACGCGTCAGGATGAGCGAGAACAAAAACTCGTTCCAGGTGAGAATGAAGCAGAAGATCGACGAGGTCAGTATGCCCGGCGCTGCCATGGGCATAACGATGTCTTTGATGACCCTCAGGCGCGACGCGCCGTCAATCATGGCCGCTTCTTCACTGTCGCGGGGAATGGCGTCGATAAAGCCCTTAATCATCCAGATCACAAACGGCGTGACGATGGCCAGGTTCACGATAATCAGAGCGATGCGTGTGTCGAGCAGACCCAGCTGACGGAACATCAGAAAGAATGGCAACACAATCACGATGGCTGGGATGAACTGTGTCGACAGCACAAGAAAGAACAGGAATTTACGCCCCCGCATCTTGAACCGTGAAAAGGCGTAGGCTGCCAGCGACGCGCACGGCACTGAAATCAAAACTGTCACACCAGCCACAATCACCGAATTCATAACCATGGAACCAAGGTTCCACGGGTCCGAAAACACGGTCACGAAATTCTGCAATGTTGGCGTGAACACCAACGATACGGAGTAAGCGTCAATGGGTGTTTTGAATGCCGTCAAAAACATCCACGCAATGGGGAACAGCACGATGGTCGACACCACCAACAACAGCAGACGCTCAAGCCACCAAAGAACAGTTTTGCTCATCATGCCGTCGCCATTTTCTTGTCGGTGATAATCAGACGAACGTACCAAATGGAGATCGCCATCATGATAATTGTCAGGATCCAAGCCAGCGCCGACGCGTAGCCCATATCAAACCATTTGAAGCCAACCTTATGGATGAAGAACGCTAGAGTTTCGGTAGACGAGCCCGGCCCACCACCGGTTAGCGTGACCACTTGATCGAACATTTTAAGCGCAAAAATGGTTTTCAGAACCGCAGCCACGGCAATGACGCCCTTCATCTGAGGCAATACGATTTCCCAAATGATGCGGAGGGTCGAAGCGCCGTCCATACGGGCAGCTTCCTCCGTTTCGCGCGGCACAGATGCCAGGCCGCCCAAACACATGAAGGTCATGTATGGCGTCCAGTGCCAAACATCGGTGGCGATCAGAATGCCCATGGCAAGATCGGGATTGGCAAGCCAAGGAGTTCCTTCCAAGGCGGGAAAAATGGCGGCTGCCCCCTTGGCCAAAACGCCAAACTCCGGATTGAACATAAACCGGTAACTGACCCCGATAAGAGCCGGGCTCATGGCGAAGGGCAAGATGAGAATGATACGGGTGAAGGTGTGCAAGCCGCCAGTGCGGCGCAAAAGCAACGCCAACGCCATGGCTAGAACGACGGTCAGGACAACGCTGATGACCACGAAAATGGTCGTCACCCATAGAGAGTTCTGAAACCCGCTTTCAGTTACCGCGTGGCCGAAATTGTCGAGACCAACAAACTCGCCTGGACGCGGGCTTTTGCGCAGATCCCAATCCAGAAACGCAGTCGCAAGTGAGAAGCCAAGCGGATATAGCGTTGTGGCCAGCACAATCAGAAAGGCCGGTATCAGCAGAACATATTGAAGCGTGCGGTCACGCATGGTGTTGACCTGCCTGAAACATTGAAAATTGGATAGGCGGAGGGCGCAGCACGCCCTCCGACAGGGAGGTGTCTGGCGGAAAGCCTAGCGAATGGAAGCGATCTCGTCGGCTGCCTTCTGCAGCGCAGCCATGACGTCCGTCTCTTCTTCAGACGCCAGACTGGAAATCGCTGTTTCCATGATCTCTGCCACGCGGGGCCAATCATCACCAAACTCAATGCCTGGCGCAGTGGCGAGAGCATCGGCCGCAGACTGGTGCATACCGCCCCAACGAGCGTTTACCTCAGCATCGCGTAGATTGGAGAAGTGCACGGCCACAACTTCACTGAGCTCTTCATCCAGCAGCACATCACGCTCAAGCGCAGGGTCTGTCAGCCAGCCCAGATATTCTGTGGCAGCGTCCACATCACTGGAGCCCTGCGTCACGCCGAAGATCCAAGTGTTGGTGAACGTTGTTTTGCCTGCATCGCCAACAGATGGCAGCGATGTAAAGCTCAACTGCTCAGGCTTGACCGTGGACTGCTCAGGATCGGTCAGCTGTGAACGCACCCACCACCACAATGGCAGCATGGCAGAATTGCCTTGCTTGAAGCTGTTCACGGCATCCTGTTCAACAAACACAGCCGAGCCGGCAGGCGCAATCTCATGCTCAAGCAGCATGTCGATATATTGCTTGGTTGCAGCAGCGCCCGCTTCACTGGCGAAAGCTGGCTGACCATCCGCGTCAAACAGCTCGCCGCCATTGCCCCACAGCAGGTTGACCCACACCATCAGGTTCTGGCCATTGAGCTTGCCATAGGGCAGCGCGATGCCTGCTTTACCCGTTTTTTCCTTGATCATCTTGCTCGCCGTGACGACGTCTTCCCAGGTCTGGGGCGGTTCAACTCCGGCTTCTTCGAGAAGGTCGTTACGATAGAACAGCAGCTGGACATGACCGCGCACCGGCAGACCAACCAGCTTGCCATCAATCATACCATGGCGCATGTGCGCACCAGGAAAATCCGACAAATCAGTCCCTTGGGCGGCGATCTGCTCGTCAATTGGCTGCACCAGATTGGCCAGTGACATCACCCACTGGTCCATAATCGACACGACGTCATAATCACCTCCACCGATCATCTCGGCGGTCAGCGCTTCTTTCATATTGGGGAACGGCACATAGTCGACCACGACGTCGATGCCTGTGGCCTCTTCAAAAGCCTCGTGACGCGCCTCATGCGCTTCAAACTGGCTGGATTTAACCGCAAGCACGCGAACCGTTTTGCCATCATGTGGTTTGCCTGGCGTGGCTTCCCAAGCCAGCGCTGACGACGCCATCAGAGTTGCTGCAAAAGCAACAAGTGTACGTTTGAACATCCAATATCCTCCCATTTGGAGGCACCAACTTATGAGCCGCAAATTTTCTGTCAATAGGATTATTGATAATTTAGATGATAACCAGATTGCGCGACGGTTCGTTTAGTGTGATAGCTAAGGGCAGACAGGGAAGCAGATGACAGACATACTGATCTCCGATCTGGAGAGTGATATCATTTTCGGCGTTTTCGGCTCAGGGGCTCGACTGGTGGAAGACCGGGTGATGGACCGTTATGGCGCCAAGCGACATGCGGTCCGTGCAGCGTTTACCGAGTTGGAGCGGCGGGGACTGCTGGTTCACCGCGCCAATCGAGGCGTGGAGGTGGTGGACTTCACACCCGATGAGGTGGACGAGCTTTATGAGGTACGCATCGTGCTGGAAACTGCCGCCGCGCGACAAACGCCCCTGCCGGTTCAGGCAGATATTTTGGTCAAACTCAAGGAACTGGCGGCCCAGCACGAGGCGGCGGCAAACGAGTCTGATTTCCGGTTGGTCTTCACCCTCAACAAACAGTTTCACGAACTTCAGTTCTCGACATGCGGCAACACGCGGCTCATGACGCTGATCGAAGAACATGCGCGGGTGGCACAGACGGTCCGCGTTGTAAAATATCACGATGCAGATCACATGCGCACCGTGGTGGAGCAACATCATCAGATCATCGCAGCCATGGCGGGTGCAAATCAGGAGGCTTACGTACAGGCCACTTTCAACCATTTGCCAGCGTCTGCCGAAGAGTACCGAAAGACCTACGAAACGCGCTTTGGCCTGAAGCGAACTGCCTGATGCTGCTGGGTTGCATAGGTGATGATTTCACCGGGTCGGGCGACCTTGCCAACACGTTGGCAAAGCAAGGTATGCGTGTCGTTCAGTATAGCGGCGTGCCCAGCGACAGTGCGCCGGATGACGTGGAAGCCGGGGTGGTTTCCCTCAAAACGCGCTCGATTGATCCAGCAGACGCCATCGCCCAGTCGCTGGCCGCCCTGGACTGGCTGCAAGCTCAGGGTTGCAAACAGTTCTTCTTCAAATATTGCTCCACCTTCGACTCCACCCCCCACGGCAATATTGGGCCGGTTGCAGATGCATTGGCGGAAGCTTTGAGCGCCGAAACCGTCATCGTGTGCCCGGCATTTCCCGGAACAGGGCGGTCAGTCTATCAAGGACATCTGTTCGTCAATGATGCGCTGTTAAGCGAAAGCGGCATGCAAAATCATCCACTCACGCCGATGACGGACCCGGATATAAGACGCTGGCTGCGACCGCAGACCAAATATCAAGTGGGACATGTAAATGCTCAAACAGTGTTACGTGGCCCTAAGGCGATCTCGGACGCTCTGGTAGCTCAGGCCGAGAGCGGAAACAGACTTATCGTTGTGGACGCGATTGATGATGCCAACCTGATGACGATTGGCGCAGCCGCAACCAATCTGAAACTCATAACAGGCGGTTCAGGTATCGCCTTGGGTCTGCCCGCAAATTTTGGTGTACAGCCTGGCAACGTGCCCTGGAGGGGCCAAACCGGCAAAGCGATCATCCTATCGGGATCCTGTTCATCAGCGACCCGAGCCCAGGTGGCCCTGCATGCCCAGAAACATCCAACGTTTGAACTGCAGGCGGACGATGTCTTGACCGGAAAAGTGACCGCGGCGCAGATTGCCAATTGGCTTATGGCCCATGACGGCCTGCCCTTGGCCTACAGCTCTGCAGACCCCCAACAAGTGAAACAGATACAGGCGCAATATGGCCGTGAGCGCGCCGCCAATGCCTTTGAAACCCTTTTTGCCGAAATTGCAGCGCTGTGCCGGGATCTTGGCGCCACCCGCATAATCACTGCTGGCGGCGAAACATCGGGCGCCATTGTGGAAGGGCTCGGTCTGCACTCTTTGGATGTTGGCCCGGAGATAGACGCCGGTGTGCCGGCTTTGCGCGCAAGTGAGGATCTTGTAGTCGCCCTGAAATCCGGCAATTTTGGCACAGCTGATTTCTTTGAAAAGGCAGCGGCAATTCTAGGGCCGAGCTGAACATATAATGGCACAAACAAACCTGACAGAAACCAGATTGCGCGAGCAGATGTGCGTTTTGGCACGCTCATTGTTCGACCGGGGCCTGACCCATGGCAGCACTGGCAACATCTCGTCACGCACCGACGATGGGGGCCTATTGGTCTCCCCTACCGGCACGTCGTTCGGACGGCTGGATCCGGCGCGGCTCAGCCGGTTCGACGCCCACGGGCGCCACATAGGCGGTGACAAACCCACCAAGGAAATGCCGCTACACACCGCCTTTTACGACACGCGAAGCGCGGCGGGCGCAGTGGTGCATTTGCACTCATGCCACTCAGTGGCCCTGTCGATGGTGCCGGGGGTGGACGAAGACAACTTCCTTCCACCCCTCACACCCTACGCCATCATGCAATTGGGCAAGGTCAAGCTGCTTCCCTTCTTCCTGCCCGGCGATGCCGCCATGGGCGACGCAGTGCGGGGCCTGGCCGGAAAACGCAGTGCGGTCATGCTGGCCAATCACGGCCCTGTGGTCGCCGGCAAGACTCTGGAAGCAGCGTGCAATGCCATCGAGGAACTTGAAGCGACCGCCAAGCTGGCGCTCATGATGCGCGGCAGCGACATTAACATGCTCACTGAAGCGCAAATCGGTGATGTGGTTCGCAAGTTTGACGTGCAATGGGATGACTGATGGGTTTTTCAGCTAATCTGGGGTTCTTGTGGACAGAACTTGAACTGCCTGCCGCTATTCGTGCCGCCGCAAATGCATCCTTCGACGCGGTGGAATTTCACTGGCCCTATGAGACACCAACAGCGGATGTGAGCGCAGCACTGGCGGAAACCGGCATGGCCTGTCTGGGGCTCAACACATTACGAGGTGATTTGGGCAATGGCGAAAATGGCTTGGCCGCCCTGCCCGGACGATCGCATGAAGCCCGCGCAGCAATAGACCAGGCTATTGCCTATGCAGATGCCGTGGATGCAGGCGCGGTGCACGTTATGGCGGGGTTTGCCAGCGGACCAGACGCGCATCAACACTTCATCGAGAACTTAAAATACGCGGTCGGGCAAACGTCCCGCACAATACTTATTGAACCCCTGAATCGCCACGACGCTCCCGGCTATTTTCTGGAGCGGGTCGCGCAGGCCCAAGCCGTTATTGACGCGGTTGCGGCGGACAATCTCAAAATTATGTTCGACTGCTACCATGTTGCCAGAACCGAAGGCGACGTGCTGACACGATTCAAAGACCTTCTGGACCATATCGGCCACGTGCAGTTTGCAGCATCACCATCGCGCGGCACACCCGACCATGGCGAGATTGACTATCAATGGCTGCTCCCAGCGCTGAAGGAGGCAGGTTGGAAGGGCCACTTTGGTGCCGAGTACAAACCCGCCGGTCCAACCGAGGCCAGTTTAGGCTGGATGAAAAAACTGGGATGACCGAACTGCCGATATCTTCGATCAGCGGCCTGCCTTGAAACCAGTGACCGACAAAATTGATGCCATCAATTGAGTATATTGCAGAGCGTCTGCATGTTGCACAAAAGGCGGTACGGGACGCGCATATCACATAGGGGGCTTTCCCGTGATATGGAAAAAAATGAACCGTAGCAATGAGATGATACTGGCTGGGGATCCTGGATTCGAACCAGGACTAGAGGAGTCAGAGTCCACCGTTCTACCGTTAAACTAATCCCCAAGCTGGCGCGGAGATAGGTCACAGCTTGGTCAGGGTCAACCACGATCTGAGCGGACCTAGAGCAACCATCGCGTATTCACGAATGGGGAACGATTGCGGTTGTCCTTTTGGGCAGGCGCGTTCTAAGGTTGTGTCAACGATGTATGCATAGGCCGCAGCGCGCCCAATATTTGGCAGCGGCGCGCGGCCGGACAGGAAAAATGTGGCAGAGAGCCAAAACGAGTCCGCCTCCAATAGCGGAAGCAATGGTGAGTCAGCCGTTGATGGCAAAAGCCCTTCCAAGGAAGCCGAAGCCACTGCGCTTGGCAAAAAGGGCAAACGGCGGAAGCGCCGTCGTGGCCGCCGCAAGTCGGCTGGCAAACAAACCTTAGCCAAATCACAAGGTGCCGGACCTGCCGCCAGGAGCGCCAGTCATGATGTGCTTGACCGTGCCGGTGAAACACAGCCAGCGGCTACGGCCGCCAGGAGACGCCGTAGAACACGCCGACCCGGAAGGAAGCCGGCGTTGGAAGCGGCACCAGTCGCACCGCCAAAGGCAAAGGCCGACGCAGGGGATCGCGGCAAAAATCACCACCGGAGGCAACGCAAAGCGCCTCGGCCGGATGCGTATGCAGCCCTTGATCTGGGGACCAATAATTGCCGCCTTCTGATGGCTGTTCCATCGACGCCCGACTACTTCCGCGTGGTCGGGTCCTTCTCTCGTATTGTGCGCTTGGGGGACGGTCTGGAACACAGCGGTCGCCTGCGCGAAGATGCGATGGATCGAGCGGTAGAGGCGCTGAAAGTATGTGGCCAGCGGCTCGCATCAGCGCGCATAAAACGAGCACGGCTCATCGCAACCGAAGCCTGTCGCAGAGCCGAAAATGGCCCAGAGTTTCTCCATCGCGTGCGTCGGGAGGCCGGTCTTGAACTGGAAATTGTGGATCGCGAAACAGAAGCTCGACTGGCTGTAGCCGGTTGCGGTTCACTTCTGGATCCAAGGGCAAAGGGGGCGGTTCTGTTCGACATTGGCGGTGGCTCCAGCGAAGTGGCCCTTCTTGACCTGTCCAAAGGGCACTCCGAGCAGCCCGGACAGAACATTTGTGCCTGGACGAGCCTACCCGTGGGTGTTGTGACCCTGGCCGACCGCTTTGGCGGCGCAGAAGTGACACGGGAAATCTATGACGCGATGGTGGAGTGGGTCAGCGTCATGATCGGAGATTTCAAGCATAGAGACGCTCTGGCATCCTTGCACAATTCCGAGCATTTTCACCTTCTGGGCACCTCCGGCACCGTGACGACGCTTGCGGGCATTCACCTCAAACTGGAGCGCTACGACAGACGCCGGGTAGACGGAACATGGATGGCAGACGGCCAACTGACAGCCATGGTGGATGAATTGCTGAAAATGAATCTGCAGCAGAGACGGGCTAGCCCCTGCATTGGTGAAGACAGGGCGGACCTGGTCTTGGCTGGCTGCGCTATTTTGGATGCGATCCGGCGCGAGTGGCCGTCACGGCGGCTGCGGGTGGCAGACCGCGGGTTGCGCGAGGGGCTGCTGATGGAAATGATGCACGAAGACAGAGCTTGGCTTGGCCTGAGACCCCAGAAACGCAAATCGAAGGCGGACCGATGAGCAAACGACCGGGCGGTGGCAAAGGCAGTGGTAAAGCCAAGGGTGGCGGCGCAAAGGCAAGCGGCGGCCGGGGCAAGAGCACACCCGCCAAAAACGCCGCCGGTGCGAGCGGGCGATCAACCGGCCAGCGCAACATGCATACCAAGGTCAAAACAGCCCGAGGGCGAAAGCTCAGCTCCACGCTTTGGCTGCAACGGCAGTTGAACGATCCCTACGTCCAGCGCGCCAAAGCTGAAGGATGGCGCAGCCGTGCAGCCTACAAAATGATCGAGATGAACGATCGGTATAATCTGTTGAAGAGCGGGCAGCGGGTTCTCGACCTTGGCGCTGCACCGGGGGGCTGGTGCCAGGTGGCAGCGCAGATTGTGGGCTCGACGATCGAAGACGTGCATGTGGTCGGCATAGACTTTTTGCCCATCGATCCCATAGAGGCGGTGACGCTGTTGGAGATGGATTTTCTGGACGATGACGCCCCGCAAGCCCTGCTGAATGCGTTGGGAGGACACTCCCCTGATCTGGTGCTCTCGGACATGGCTGCGCCCACCACAGGCCACCGCCGCACCGACCAGATACGCACCATGCATCTGTGCGAAGAGGCGGCGGCGTTCGCTATTGAGGTGCTCGCGCCAGGCGGCCACTTTCTATGCAAAACATTCCAGGGGGGCACTGAGAGGGCTCTTCTGGACAAGCTGAAAAAACACTTCACATCGGTGCATCACGTTAAGCCACCTGCCAGTCGAGACGGCTCGCCTGAAATGTATCTGCTCGCAAAAAGTCTCCGCACACCGTCGGCCTAGCCTCTACCCGTGCATGGCTTGTGATGCGCTGCCTCTTACATGCTGCCTGTGGAGTGGAGGATCCCGCTCTGGTGAAGACCCGCGCGGCCATGCACAATAGTGCTGCCGATTTGGAGCTCATCTTTGGAACCAAGTTTTGACCAACGCCCACCCACAGCCTGACCAAAACGACACCACCGACGGCAAAATTCGCCGGCTGGATGAGACCATGGTCAACCGCATCGCGGCTGGCGAAGTGGTGGAACGCCCGGCATCTGTTGCAAAAGAGCTGATCGAGAACGCCATCGATGCCGGTGCCACCAGAATCAACATCGTAAGCACCGCAGGCGGCAAATCTCTGCTGCGGGTGACCGACAATGGCGTTGGCATGTCCCCGGCAGATCTTGCCATGGCAGTCCAAAGGCACTGCACCTCGAAACTCACCAACGATTTGCTTGATATTCGAACCTTGGGGTTTCGCGGCGAAGCCCTGCCCTCAATCGGGTCTGTGGCGAACCTGACCATCACATCGCGCCAACGGGGAGCGGCCAATGCCCATCGCATCCAGGTTAACGGTGGCGCGTGCAGCGGTCCATCACCAGCGGCATTGGGAGAAGGCACTGTGGTGGAGGTCGCCGACTTGTTCAGTTCCACCCCCGCGCGGCTCAAGTTTCTCAAATCGGATCGGGCGGAAAGCGCAGCCTTGGGCGATGTTGTGCGCCGGGTCGCGTTGGCGTTCCCTTACATCGCCTTCACGCTGCAAGGTGCTGACCGGGCCACTCAACGCTACGACGCATGCGAAGGCGATGAAGCTGACGCCCGCGACCGCCGCATTGCCCAGATCCTTGGTGACGCGTTCCCGGCCAACGCATTGCGGATCAATGCGGAACGGGAAGGTGTGAAACTGACCGGACTGGCGGCCCTGCCCACCTACCATCGCGGCAATGCGTTGCAACAGTTCTTCTACGTCAATGGGCGACCGGTCAAAGACCGGCAATTGCTCGGCGCCCTACGAGGGGCGTACTCAGACCTGCTCGCCAAGCATCGCCATCCCATTGCAGTGCTGAACATTGAGATTGACCCACAACAGGTGGATGTGAATGTCCACCCAGCCAAGTCGGACGTGCGGTTCCGCGATCCCGCCCTGGTGCGGGGTCTCATCGTTGGCAGCCTGAAGCAAGCCTTCGCTGAAGACGGACTACAAAGTGCACGTTCCGCGGCTGACGCCATGTTGGATGCGTTCGAAGCCCGAACCACACCAGGGCAAGCGCCAGCGAATGATGGGCCGCGCTATGGCAGTTCTTTCGGCGGCTATCAGTCACCGCCACCGGCAAACCATGATTGGACCCGGTCCCCATTTGCGCCGGTGCAGGAAAGGGAAACGACTGGCCATGATAGAGGCTTTGACGGGCTGGCAGAGCCGTCCGCGCGGTTTGACTATGAACCGCCTCGAAGAGGGGACAGTCCATCTGAGAGCGAGAACCCACTCGGCGCGGCAAGGGCGCAACTGCATGAAAATTACATAGTTTCCCAAACCGAAACCGGCTTGATCCTCGTCGATCAGCACGCCGCCCACGAGCGGATCGTCTATGAGAGGCTAAAGGCGGCCTTCCAACAGCAAGGCGCCAGCAGTCAATTGTTGCTGATACCGGACGTTGTGAACCTTGACCCATCAGCATGTGACCGGTTGGCAGATGTTGCCGACGCCATGATGGCGATGGGTCTCGAGATGGAGAGATTTGGCCCTGGCGCGATGCTTGTACGTGCAACACCATCGCTTTTGGGTGAAGTGGACACGGGCTCCTTGCTAGCAGACCTCGCCGATGAATTGGCGCAATGGGACAAGGCTGATACGCTGGCGGCGAGACTGGACCATGTGGCCGCCACCATGGCGTGCCACGGGTCGGTGAGATCCGGTCGCATTATGCGGGTGGAGGAAATGAACGCATTGCTGCGGGAAATGGAAACAACCCGCAATGCCGCCCAGTGCAACCATGGCCGACCGACCTATATTGAGCTAAGTCTGAAAGACATTGAGCGCCTGTTCGGGCGTTAGGAGACGGAAATGCTGACACGGTATGAGAATACGGGCGGTGCCGCACATTTGCGCTACGATGACGGCGAATATCACGTGCTGGTGCCCGGCTCCCACGTCGTATGTGCAATCACCGGCCACACAATCCCGCTGGACGAGCTGCGCTATTGGAGTGTTGTCCGTCAGGAGGCCTATGT
>JBCBZX010000220.1:0-5224 GCA_039815105.1 Pseudomonadota bacterium | reverse complement strand
TCTGCTTGCCGAAAAGCTGGATCGCTTTCTGGGCGTTACGGGGCGTGCGCTGCTGACGCGGTTGCTAGGCGTACTGCTGGCCGCTTTGTCCGTTCAATATGTGGTGGACGGTGTGCGCGGTGCCATGTCGGCAACTGTTTGAGCGGACCATCCCCTCACTCCAGAGTACCAACCTGGTGCCCGCCAGCCAAAAGGCCCGTCTTCCGACCCGCTCGAACATTTAGCGCGCTCGCCTGGCCAGCTCGTGTGGCCCCCTCGTCTGGCGCGCCTACCTAGCGCCCCGGCAGGGCCACCACCATAGTCGCGCCGCCAATGCCGTGTACGCTGTCCACAGCGCGAACGGTTACTTCTGTCAGGCCGGCAGGAACCTCAACCCGGCTGAGTGACCGGGTAAACGGCTGCTCGTCCACGTGGGGATGAGCGAGGACCCTGCGCGCCAAAACGGTACCCGCTGCGTCCACGATTTCAAATGCGTTTGCGTAGTGCTCCCAGCCTTCATCGGCATGCTTGACGGTAACGTCGAACAGGTAGGTTCCATCCGCCCGGTCTCTCACCACCACATTCACCACATCTGCTTCGCCAGAAGTCGCGGCCGGTATGGAAACCAGCAAGAACATCAGAACGGCAATCACAAAGCGCATCACTAAATCCATCACACGGTATTGGCCCATTGCCATTTGCTTACCAGCATTTGCCAATCGATGGCACAACCCTACTCGGTGTGCCTGGGCATCAACCTATACTTGGCGATCTTACCCTACGGCAATAGCCAACTATGCCGGAAGAGCATCAAAATGGAATATCGTCGTCGATGCCGCCTCCAAAGCCGCCGCCGGACTGACCGCCAAAGTTGCCGCCTGAAGACCCACCAGACCCGCCACTGGATGGGCCATCATATCCCATCTGGCCGCCACCGCCGCCGCCCATTTGGCCGCCGCCATCGCCGCTATTGCGCCCCCCGAGCATAGTCAATACGCCGGTGTAGGGTTGCAGCACGACCTCAGTTGTATACTTGTCCTGACCATTCTGATCCTGCCATTTGCGGGTCTGCAAATTGCCTTCCAAATAGACGGTCGTACCCTTTTTCACATATTGCTCGATGACCTTGTTCAGGCCGTCATTGAAACAGACGACCCGGTGCCATTCGGTTTTCTCGCGTCGTTCACCACTGTTACGATCTCGCCATGATTCCGACGTCGCCACAGACATGTTGGCAATGGCCTTGCCATCCTGAGTGCGCCGGATTTCCGGGTCTGCCCCCAGATTACCAACCAAAATCACCTTGTTTACGCTTCCAGCCATATCGCTCTCCAACATATGCCACCGGACCCGGCGGGCGTTGTGTGCAATCTACATTCCATCGCCCGCGATCCAAACGCTGGATCGCAGAATGTTTGCGTTGCGCACATCCATTTTGTTCTTGTATTGTTCTATTTCAGCCGTCATGCTCAAGCAAGCGAAATTCAAACAGAAAGAACTATCCACAGACATGGGCACAACCACTCGACATGCGTGAGTTCACATCTATCTAAAGCCGAGCTGTGGCCGCATCCAATTCAAGGCGAGCTGCCGCCATCCAAATTCAATCAAGAGCCGGTCGAGCGCACAACATGGTAGATCACAAGCACATCACGGTGCGCGGCGCGCGCGAACACAATCTGAAAAATGTGGATCTGGATATACCTAGAGACAAGCTCGTGGTGATGACAGGGCTGTCCGGCTCGGGCAAATCATCCCTGGCCTTCGACACCATCTATGCGGAAGGCCAACGGCGCTATGTGGAAAGCCTTTCTGCCTATGCGCGCCAGTTTCTTGAGATGATGCAGAAACCTGATGTGGACTCCATTGAGGGTTTGTCTCCCGCCATCTCGATTGAGCAGAAAACCACGTCAAAGAACCCCCGATCCACGGTGGGAACGGTCACGGAAATTTATGACTACATGCGCCTCTTGTGGGCGCGCGTCGGGGTGCCCTACTCGCCCGCCACCGGGCTTCCGATTGAAAGCCAGACCGTCAGCCAAATGGTGGACCGCGTGATGGCGATGGAAGAGGGCACGCGTCTTTATCTGCTTGCGCCCATCGTTCAGGGGCGCAAGGGCGAGTATCGCAAAGAGCTGGCCGAGCTGATGAAGAAGGGCTTTCAGCGCGTTAAAATTGACGGTGAGTTCCACGAAATCGCCGACGCGCCGCCGCTGGACAAGAAGTACAAGCACGATATCGATGTTGTGGTGGATCGCATCGTTGTGCGCGAGGATATGGGGCCCAGGCTGGCCGATTCTATGGAAACGGCCCTGAGACTGTCGGACGGGTTGGCCATTGCTGAACTTGCGGACAAGCCCTTGTCTGACGAAGAGCTGACGGGCGTGAACAAGAATAAGAATGAGACCCACGAGCGCGTGATCTTTTCGGAGAAATTTGCGTGCCCCGTGTCTGGCTTCACGATCCCCGAGATCGAGCCGCGGTTGTTCTCGTTCAACAATCCGTTCGGCGCTTGCCCTTCATGCGATGGCCTCGGCACGGAGCGGGCGCTTGATATCGGCCTGGTTGTACCGGACGACAGCTTAACGTTGCGCGGCGGCGCCATTGCGCCTTGGTCGAAGAGTTCTACCCCCTCACCCTATTACGCCCAAACACTGCAAGCGCTGGGCAAGCATTATAAATTCTCCATGTCTGACCGGTGGCGGGATCTGTCGGAGGAAGCGAAAGAGGCCATCCTGCGCGGCACGGGATCCACTTCGATTCAATTTGAATATGATGACGGCCTTCGCACCTACAAAACCAAAAAGAGCTTTGAGGGCGTCATACCGAACCTTGAGCGCCGCTGGCGCGAGACGGATTCAAGCTGGGTGCGGGAGGATATTGAAAAATTCATGGCAACCACGCCATGCCGGGCCTGTGGTGGTCACCGCCTCAAGCCCGAAGCTCTGGCTGTGAAAATTGACGGTCAACATATCTCCCAAGTGTCTGTGCTCGCCATTCGACACGCCCTCGCATGGTTCGAGGCCCTGCCCGCGAAACTGACCGATAAGCAAAACGAAATCGCATATCGCATTCTCAAGGAGATTCGCGAGCGCCTCACATTCCTGAACAATGTGGGCCTTGATTATCTTGGCCTTTCGCGAAATTCAGGCACGCTCTCTGGCGGTGAAAGCCAGCGCATTCGGCTGGCGAGCCAAATTGGGTCCGGCCTGACCGGAGTGCTCTATGTGCTCGATGAGCCTTCCATAGGCTTGCACCAGCGAGACAATGCACGGCTGCTGGAAAGCCTGCGCGGCCTGCGAGATCTTGGCAACACGGTCGTAGTGGTCGAGCATGATGAAGACGCCATTCTGACCGCAGACCATGTGGTGGATATCGGCCCAAACGCAGGGGTGCATGGGGGCAATATCATCGCCCATGGCACACCAGATGATATCATGGCCACGCCGGAGAGTATCACCGGCAAATATCTTTCGGGCGAATATTTCATTGAAGTGCCGAGCAAGCGCCGAAAGGCGGCGAAGAACCGCAAGCTGACAGTCAAGGGCGCGACCGGCAACAATCTCCAGAACGTGTCGGCTGCCATACCGCTGGGCACATTCACGGCCGTCACCGGCGTATCGGGCGGTGGCAAATCCACTTTCTTGATTGAGACGCTGTACAAGGCGGCAGCGCGCCGGATCAATGGCGCGCGGGCCCTGCCCGCGCCACACAAGAGCATTGATGGCTTCGAGCATCTCGACAAGGTCATCGATATTGACCAATCCCCCATTGGGCGCACACCACGCTCCAATCCGGCCACCTATACCGGTGCGTTCACCCCGATCCGCGAATGGTTTGCATCACTGCCTGAAGCCAAAACCCGTGGCTATCAGCCTGGGCGCTTCTCATTCAACGTCAAGGGCGGGCGCTGCGAAGCCTGCCAAGGCGATGGTGTGATAAAGATCGAGATGCATTTTCTGCCAGATGTGTATGTGACCTGCGATGTGTGCAACGGCAAAAGGTACAATCGCGAAACCCTTGAGGTGGAGTTTAAGGGCAAAAGCATCGCCGATGTGCTGGATATGACGGTTGATGAAGGTGTGGAGTTCTTCGCGGCTGTGCCATCAGTGCGAGACAAGCTTGCAATGCTCAAGGAAGTCGGACTCGGCTACATAAAGGTTGGGCAACAGGCCAATACGCTCTCCGGCGGCGAGGCTCAGCGCGTGAAACTGGCCAAGGAGCTGGCTAAGCGTGCCACTGGGCGCACGCTTTACATTCTTGATGAACCGACGACGGGGTTGCATTTCCACGATGTAGCTAAGCTGCTCGATGTGCTGCATCAGCTTGTCGATGCCGGCAATTCCGTTGTGGTGATCGAGCACAATCTTGAAGTTATCAAGACGGCCGATTGGGTGATTGATATTGGACCAGAAGGTGGCGACGGAGGCGGGCAAATTGTGGCCGAAGGAACGCCCGAAGCGGTGTCCAAGGTCGCAGCCTCCTACACCGCCCACTTCCTTTCAGAATTACTCAAGCGCAAGCCCGGCAAGCCAATTCCGCTCCACGATGAAGCGGCAAGGGCTGTGCCGCAGGAGGCAGCGGAATAGTTGAGCCCTGCGCTGACGGCATGGCTGCCATGCCGGAAATTGCCTAACGGAACAAATCAAAACCACCTATGTTATATCCATAAGGAAACGCTTAGTCGTTTCCCTCAGCTTCGGCTGAAAACAGAGATTTCGGCGCTCCTCCTCCCAACAGGCGCTGAAAGCAAGGCCCGCCCTCCTCCTCCCAAACGGACGGGCCTGAAAATAGAAACGCTCGATGGCACCTCCTCCCGCCATCGGGCGTTTGCTTTTTTCAAGCACCGATTCAGCTGCACAATCGAATTGGTCACGTTGCCCGCAAGGGCTGCGCTCGCTAGAAGCGATGCATGATAGAAAAACCAATTCACATCATTGGCGGCGGTTTGGCAGGGTCCGAAGCTGCATGGCAGATCGCACGCGCTGGCCACAAGGTCGTGCTGCACGAGATGCGGCCAGACCGTATGACCGATGCGCATGTCACGGACGGTCTGGCCGAGCTGGTATGTTCCAACTCATTCCGTTCAGATGATGCGCTGAACAATGCCGTTGGCTTGATACATGCGGAAATGCGCATGGCTGGCTCGCCCGAATTGATATCAATTCGACCGATTTTCCGCACACTTGCACGATCGATTTCTGCGACGTTGACGGCTTGCTCAGCGGAACCTTTGTCGGACCAG
>JBCBZX010000356.1:0-3056 GCA_039815105.1 Pseudomonadota bacterium | reverse complement strand
CATCGATCATTTGCCTTCGCTATTGCCCATGGAGTCCAGCGAGGACTATGCCGGCCAATTGCTGCCGGTGCTGATGCAATTCGATGATGACCCCGACGGCGTGTGGGCGCGCGCGGGGGCGGTTTTCGAGCAGCACGTGGCCAAGCTGTAAACTTGCCCATCTGGCCCTAATGGCTTAGGCGGAAGCCAGCAATTTAGAGCAGCGATATCATGGCCAAGAAGAACAAACCCAAACGCCCACAAGCGCGGCTTCCGCGCGGCTTTCGCGACCGGCAGGCGGCGGAAATTCGCGCGACGGACGCCATGATGGCGACCATTCGCAAGGTCTATGAGCGCTACGGTTTTGAGCCGGTCGAAACTCCGATGTTTGAATATACCGATGCGCTGGGCAAGTTTTTGCCGGACACGGACCGCCCAAATGAGGGCGTGTTTTCGCTGACCGATGATGACGACCAATGGATGAGCCTGCGCTACGATATGACGGCGCCGCTGGCCCGTCACGTGGCCGAGCAGGGGCAGGATCTGGTGACGCCCTACCGCACCTATCGTGCTGGCTACGTATTCCGCAACGAAAAGCCGGGCCCCGGCCGGTTCCGGCAGTTCATGCAGTTCGACGCCGACATAGTGGGCGCGCCTGGCGTCTCCGCCGATGCCGAAATCTGCATGATGCTGGCCGACACGATGGAAGAGCTGGGCATCAAGCGCGGCGACTACATTGTGCGTGTGAACAACCGCAAAGTTCTCGACGGCGTGATGGAGGCGATTGGCCTCGGCGGCGAAGAAAATGCAGCCAAACGGTTGGGCGTGCTGCGGAGCATCGACAAGCTGGACAAGTTCGGTGTCGAGGGTGTGCGGCAGTTGCTGGGGCCAGATGGGCGGACGGATGAGAGCGGGGACCACACGCCGGGGGTGGGGCTACGCGACATTGATATCGGATTTCTGATCAGTTTGCTTTGTCAAGAAAGAGACGCGGAAACATGGCGCGGTCTTCAACGAACCAGGCAGCTTGAAAAGGAAATGATGTGGGGGTTTCCAGGCGTTCTTGGTACCGGAATGCAAAATGAAACCTACCTCACGGGGATTGGTGAGCTTTTGTCGCTCGAAGGTGTTTGTGACGGCTGCGGTTATGGGGCCGATCAAATAATGCTGGACTTCACCTGCGTCCGGGGTCTCGAATATTACACGGGTACCGTGTTCGAAGTTGAGCTCTTGTTCGATGTCACCAATGAGCGAGGGGAGACGGTTCAATTCGGCTCCGTCGCCGGTGGTGGGCGCTATGATGGGCTGGTGTCGCGCTTTACGGGGCAACCCATGCCTGCAACCGGCGCGTCCATCGGAGTGTCGCGCCTAATGACGGCCCTGCGCAATCTGGGCAAGCTCGATGACCATTCCGTGCAAGCGCCTGTTGTCGTCACCGTGATGGACGGCAAGGACCCCGAAGCGCTGGCGGGATATATGGGCATGGCAAAGGACCTGCGCGACGCCGGCATCCGCGCCGAGATGTATCAGGGCAACCCCAACAAGTTTCCAAAGCAGCTGCAATATGCCGACCGGATCGGCGCACCGGTGGCGATCATCCAAGGGTCCGACGAGCGCGAGCGCGGGGTGGTGCAGGTGAAGGATCTGGCCGAGGGCAAACGCCTGGCCGAGAACATCACCTCAAACGAAGAGTGGCGCGCTGCCCGCGTGGCGCAACAAGAAGTGCCGGTAGACAAGCTGGCTGAGACTGTCCGCGCCATTCTGGATAGTGAGGCTAAAGCCGGATCGTGAGTGCTCTGCGTGCAGAAGTGGAGGCGAAGCTGCGCGCCCGCTTCGGGCCGCTGACAGATGTCCCCTTGCTTCAACCGCTGGACGCGTTTCTGGACACGGCTGGGGAGGGCTTCCGCTCCCGCCTCTTCGTAACTGAGGGCGAGGGCGGCGAGGAGCTTTGTCTGCGGCCAGAGTTCACCATTCCGCTTTGCCTACAGCATGGCGGCACACAACCAACCAGCTATGCCTATTGCGGCGATGTGTTTCGCCGGGGGCGTGAGGGGCACGCGCAGCATTTGCAAGCGGGTGCTGAGATGCTCGGCGTTGGGCCTGAGGCCGATGTGCAGGTGCTGAAAGCGGCCCTGGACTTGCTGCCGGCCAATGCGGCCAAGCCTCCCAGCGCGGAGCTGGTGCTGGGTGATCAGGATTTGTTTGAAGCTTTGCTGGCAGCGCTCAACATCACACCCAGCTTGCGGCCACGTTTGCTCAAGGCATTTGGCCAGCCAGAACAGCTTGCCAAATTGCTTGATCGAGCCATGAAAGGCCGCCAACTCGACGCGCTGGAACCGGCGCTGCAATCCATGGCATGGGCCGGCGACGAGACGGCGCTGGCCAGCGAAATTGGCAAGGTGATGCGCGGTCACGGCTTGCCATTGATTGGCGGCCGGGAACCCGAGCATATTGCGGCTCGGCTGATTGACTTGGCATCGGCCTTTGCCGAACCAATAGCGGCCAACACACGGGCAGTGATAGACGCTTACCTTAAACTTACCGCGCCCTACGGCGCTATCGAGACCTCGTTGCGGGCTTTTGAGGCCCGGCACAATGTCAGTTTTGGCGCGGCCCTGAACCGTTTTGATGCCCTGCTGCGCCAGCTTGATACCCCGCTGCCTGCCCGCTTTGAGGCCGGGTTTGGCCGACCGCTCGACTATTATTCGGGCCTTGTGTTTGAGGTGCGCACGTTGGACGACATGCCTGTGATCTTTGGTGGTCGTTACGATCATTTGCTGGCGGCCCTTGGTGTGGCGGACGCCCCGGCGGTGGGCTTTGCGGCTGCGCTGGATCGGCTGGAGGCGCTGCTATGACAGACCCGGTCACCATCGGTTTGCCCTCAAAAGGGCGTCTTAAAGAAGCGTCGCTGGATGTATTTGCAAGCGTCGGCCTAACGGTTGAATTGCCGGCGGACCCGCGTAGCTATCGCGGAAAAATACCTGCCCTGCCGGGTGTTGAAATCATGTTTCTATCAGCGTCCGAGATTGCGCGTGATGTGGCGGCAGGCCGGGTGCACCTTGGCGTGACGGGGCTTG
>JBCBZX010000228.1:0-4985 GCA_039815105.1 Pseudomonadota bacterium | reverse complement strand
CCTGGGTTGACCGCGTTGGGCAGGAAACTGTTCAGTTCTGATTCAAAGCCGAGGAAGTTGGTAACGCCTGCCTCGTCCGTGGAGGTGCGAGAGCGGCTGGTGCTGTTATCGACGGCGGCGTTGTCAGAGATGTTGATATTTACGGTGAGGATATCCCCCACCTGATTGGCCCGCTGGTCAGAGAAGAAGGCGCGGGCGCCTGTCCGCCATAAGGATGCGTCTTGCGGCTTTTGCTTCTGCTGCACAGCGACGGTTTGCTGGGCCCGCATCGCCGCTTGGTTCTGCAGCGTGACTGGCTGTGAAATGGACGTTTGCTGCGTGACCACATTCACATCGCCAATGGGGGTTAAATCCGGCGCTTTGCCAATCTCTGCGATGCGGTCAATTGTGCCGCAGGCAGGCAATAGAGCAAGTGCTGCGAGCGCCGCCAAGGGCTTGAGAGGATAGGCCATGTGTCTTCTCCTAAAAGTCTGGGTTTTACCGAAGCGCCAGCTGGCCGACGGGCAAGACTTCAACCAGGTTTGGCGCGATGACGTGGCCAAATACGTTCTGGTGGGTCTTGCTGTTTTTGATTTTGATGTAAGCGCCGTCCGCGCCATCCTCCATGGCCGTGCCCATGGCTGTAAGGCGCAGGCCGCCTGCTGACAGGACCATGGTCACTTGGCTGCCTTTGCGAACAACGGCTGGGATTTGAAAGTCTGACAAGCGCAGCGCGCGCCCAGGGCTCAGCGGGCGCCGTGCCGCAAGACCGATGATTTCATCAGCATTGCGCACGCTTTGATTGTTCAGAAATTTCTTTTGCACAGCCACAGTGACCAGGTCTGTGGCGCGAATGGTTGTGCCTGGCTTGACGCTATGGCGCAACATCGGCACGCCTTGCTTGCCCGCATCGGCGAGCGCCGGGAAGGGCGCGGCTAAAGCAAATGCCAGCGCGAGGCATAGGAGACGAAGGTTGGAAAGGGTCATTGTCACAATCCTACTAGCGTAGCCGCGATGTGGTGTTCATCATTTCATCAGCGGTGGTGATGACCTTTGAGTTCATCTCATAGGCCCGCTGCGCTGAAATGAGCGCGGTGATTTCTGCCACAGGGTTCACATTGGAGAGCTCTAAGAAGCCCTGTTGAACCGTGCCGAAGCCGGGGGCCCCGGGTTGCCCTAGAAGTGCGGCCCCACTGGCCGGGCTTTCGCGGTAGAGGTTGTCTCCTAGGCCTTCAAGGCCCGCTTCGTTGGGGAAGTTAGAGAGCTCAAGCTGGCCAACGATATTGTACTGCACCTGCCCAGCCACTTTGACTTGGACCTGGCCAACGCCATTGATGAGCACATCCTCAGCGTCCTGCGGCACCTGGATGCCTGGCGCGATAATAAAGCCATCGGTGGTGACAAGCTGGCCTTGTTCAGAGACTTGGAAAGAGCCTGCACGTGTATAGCTGTCTGTCCCATCCGGCATCTGCACGCGGAAATAGCCGCGGCCTGAGATGGCAACGTCATAGGGGTTGCCTGTTTCCGTCAGGCTGCCTTGGCCGGTGACGCGGTAGACGCCGCCGGCTTTCACGCCGACACCGATTTGAATGCCGGACGGCGCAACGGTCCCGGTATCAGATGTCGCGGCGCCAACGCGCTCGATGTTCTGATAGAGAAGGTCCTGAAACTCAGCGCGTTGGCGCTTGTATCCGGTCGTATTCATATTGGCGATGTTGTTGGAAATCACTTCCACATTCATCTGCTGGGCAAGCATGCCGGTGGCTGCGGTCGAGAGGGCTTTCATTTAAGCGGTACTCCTGCTTCTTGTGTGTTGCGCGCTATTGAACGCGGCCGAGGTTACGCATCGAGTTGGTGCGCATTTCCTCATATTTTTCAGTCATGGTTTGAACGCTCTGGTAGGACCGCATGACTTTCATCATGTTGGTCATCTCCACCAGCGGCTGGACATTGGAGCCCTCAATCATCCCGGAGACGATGCGGGCCTCTTCAGGCTCAATCGGGGGTTGGTCTGTGGCGAACAATGTGTCGCCAATTTTCTCCAGCAGCTGCTCATTTTCAAAATTCACAAGCTTGATGCGGCCAGCAACGCCATTGTTCGTGGACACCGTGCCATCGGCCGCAATGTCAATGATGCGGGTATCGGCGGCTATCTCGATAGGTGCGCCGCCAACCGAGCGAACGATTTGGCCCGAGTTTGTGGCAAGGACTCCATCATCGGAAATTTTGAGGCTACCGTTGCGGGTATAATTAACCGCGCCGTCCGCAGGGCTTTCCACTTCAAAGAAAGCGCGGCCAGCGATGGCCAGGTCCAGCGGATTACCCGTGGGTTCCATCTTGCCTTGGCCGAAGTCCCGGGCAACGCCGTAGTCCTGCACAAAGGCAACGTCTTTTAGGTCGTCCGTGTCGAGCCGGTCGAGTTCAACAACATAGTCTTGAAACATCACCTGTTCACGGCGAAAGGCCGTGGTGTTCATATTGGCGATGTTGTTGGCGATCAGGTCCAGTGATCGCCGCATTGCCGTTTGGTGTGACAATGCAACATAGAGCGTGGTGTCCATGTCCAACTCCATTCTGATTGGATGTGGTCAGCTCCTACACAGCAAAGGCCGTGCCAAACACAAAATCATTATTTTTCAATGGGTTGAGTTTATTGACCTGAGGCGCATGGGCATGATTGCCCCGGCAAACGGCAGTTTTTGCCGCCATGCTGGGTTCGTTGGGGTTGCTCAATAGCTTGTTAACCGTCTCTCGCTACGTTTGCGCAATAGTTTGATTGAGAGCGGGCGACCCTTTGCATGGCAGATGAAGAAGATATCGACGTCTTCTCTGACGACCCCGGCCTAGCGCCGACAAAAAAATGGACCGGCAAGAAGATCGTTATGATCGCTGCGCCGGTGCTGTTGTTGCTGATTGGCGGCGGTGTCGCGGCCATGATGATGGGCGGCGGTGACGAGGACGTTGTTGCCGAGGGCGAGAAGGCCAAAGTGCCTGAAGAGCCCACAGAGCTCATCTTTTATGAAGTGCCAAACCTGATGGTCAATCTGAACGACGGCGGGCGCAAAAGCACCTACTTGAAACTGGCCATCAGCTTGGAAGTTGATAAAGCCAGCACGGCGACCACGCTTGAAGACCAACTCCCGCGCATCATCGACAACTTCCAGCTCTATCTGCGCCAGCTGCGCATGGAAGACCTGTCTGGGTCAGCGGGCATGTTCCGCCTGAAAGAAGAGTTGCTGCGCCGGGTCAATCAGACGGTTGCGCCTGCGAAAGTCAATGACGTGTTGTTTAAGGAGATTCTGGTTCAGTGAGTGATACGCCGGAAACTCAAGACGATGATGCCGTCGCTGCTGAATGGGAAGCCATGTCGGAAGACGGCGGCGAGGATGCGGCAGCGGCTGAGTGGGATGCCATGGCCGCCGATGATGGCGACGATGACGCCGCCCAGGGCGCCGATGGCCGCGTTCTAGACCAAGACGAGATTGACAGCCTTCTGGGCTTTGACAGCGATGATGACGATGCCGAAAGCCACGGCATTCACGCCATCATCAACAGCGCGCTTGTCTCTTATGAGCGCCTGCCCATGCTGGACATCATCTTTGACCGCCTCGTGCGGGTTATGACCACGTCGCTGCGGAATTTCACCTCTGACAATATTGAAGTCTCGCTCGACAACATCACGTCTGTCCGCTTTGGAGATTATCTCAACTCTGTTCCATTGCCGGCCATGATGTCCGTGTTCCGGGCAGAAGAGTGGGACAATTACGGCCTGCTGACGGTTGATAGTGCGCTTATCTATTCGATTGTGGATACGCTGCTCGGCGGTCGCCGGGGCACCGCGGCTATGCGGATTGAAGGCCGGCCTTACACCACGATTGAGCAGACGCTTGTTGAGCGGATGATTTCAGTGGTGCTGAAAGACCTCTGCGCCGCCTTCGAGCCGCTCAGCCCCGTTACCTTCACGTTTGACCGGCTTGAGACCAACCCGCGCTTTGCCAGCATCGCGCGTCCCTCCAATGCCGCTATTCTCATCAAGCTGCGCATTGATATGGATGACCGCGGCGGCCGGATTGAGGTGCTCTTCCCCTACGCGACGCTTGAGCCCATTCGCGAGCTTTTGCTGCAGCGCTTCATGGGCGAGAAGTTTGGCCGCGATTCCATTTGGGAGACCCACCTGGCCACGGAACTTTGGCGCACCGAGGTGCCCGTTCACGCTGTGCTGGATGAGGTCAAGCTGCCGCTAAAGGAAGTCATGGACTTTAAGGTTGGCCAAACGTTGCTGCTCAACGCGACCGACAACCATCCCATTGCCCTGCGCTGCGGCGATTGCGCTGTTGGCACCGGCCGCATGGGGCGGATGGGCAAACACATCGCCGTGCGCCTGGAGCGCGCCTTCACATCAACGGATATGGGAGAGTAGCCCCGTGGAGACCCCCGGTCTTTTTTCGCTCAGCCTGTTGGTCGATCTTGGCCTCGGGGCCTTATTGCTCACCGTTATCGTTTTGGCGCTGCGGCTGGATCACCGCCTCAAAGCCATTCGCGATAACTCCGGCGAGCTACGCACACTTATCAAAGGGCTGAACGATGCGACCGAGCGGGCGCATCAGGCTGTTGCACAACTCAGCGCGGCTGGGCGGGAAAGCAAAGCAACGCTGGGTGCCTCTATCGCAAAGGCGCGCGAGCTGAGCGATGAGCTCAGTTTGATGACGCAATCGGCCGATAGTTTGGCCTCGCGCCTCTCAAACACGCCGCGTGCGGATGTGCAGCCAATCACCAAAGAAGAGCCAAAAGAGAGCGTGAGCAAGCAAGACCGCAATGAGCTGCGCCAACTCTTGTCAGGGGTCCGTTAAGCCATGACTGTCCAACCCAAAACAGCCCAAGCGACTGCTGGTGTGTTTGCGCCTTTTGCCGCGCTGCGCCGTCCGCTGATTGCGCTATCTGTTGTTGCAGCTGCTGTGTTTGCTTTGAAAATGAGCAGCGCGGTGACGTCTATCTCTGCGGGAATG
>JBCBZX010000292.1:0-3923 GCA_039815105.1 Pseudomonadota bacterium | reverse complement strand
GGCACGGTACGCGTGCCCCGCATGGTGCCGGACATGCAGTCCGCATTGCTCATGCTGATGCAGGGCTCCAACCTCAAAGCCATCAAGGCAAAAGCCATGGGCTTGATCAACGATATTGTCCCTGCCAAGAAGCTGGTGGCGGAAGCCAAGAAATTGCTCACTGATGGCGCCGTAGATCCGGTGAAGGATTGGGATAAGAAAGGCTACAAAGGCCCGCGTGTCTATTCGTCTGCCGGTAGCCAGCTTTGGCCCGCCGTGGGTGCGAACTATCGCAAAAACACGCACGACAATTATCCCGGCGCGAAAGCCATCGTGAAGGTGGCCTATGAAAGCCTGCTGCTGCCATTCGACACAGCGCTGAAGGTTGAGCAACGCTACTTTACGGAAGTGCTGCAGACGAACGAAGCCAAGCACATGATCCGCTCACTCTTCGTTTCGATGCAGGAGCTGAACAAGGGTGCTCGCCGCCCTGCGGACGTGCCGCAAAAGAAGCTTAAGAAAATCGCTGTTTTGGGCGCTGGCTTCATGGGCGCGGGAATCGCCTATGTGACGGCCAAAGCCGGCATGCAGGTGGTGCTGATCGACCGCGATCAGGAAGCCGCCGACAAGGGCAAGGCGCACACCGAGGAGCTGGAGAAAAAGGCAGTTCAGAAGGGCCGCTCCACCCAGGAAAAGGCCGAAAAGACCCTGTCCCTCATCACCGCTACGCCGGACTATGACGAACTCAAGGACGTGGACCTCGTCATCGAGGCCGTGTTCGAAGATCGCGACGTGAAGGCCGAAGTGACGGCCAAGGCAGAAGCTGTGATGAAGCCATCCGCCATCTACGCATCCAACACGTCGACCTTGCCGATCACGGGTCTTGCGAAGGCCTCGAAGCGGCCTAAGAATTTCATCGGCATCCACTTCTTCTCGCCGGTGGACCGCATGATGCTCACGGAGATCATCATGGGCAAACGAACCGGCGACAAGGCGCTTGCCGTTGCCATGGACTTCGTGATGGCCATCAAGAAAACGCCCATCGTCGTCAACGACACGCGGGGCTTCTATGTGAATCGCTGTGTGCTTCAATATATCTCCGAGGCCTACAACATGCTCATTGAGGGCGTGCCTGCGGCCATGGTGGAGAATGCTGCGACCATGGGCGGCATGCCCGTTGGCCCGCTGGCGCTCAACGATGAGATCGCGCTGGACCTCAGCCTCAAGATCTTCAACGCAACGGTTGCTGACCTCGGCGAAAACGCGGTGGATGCCGACCAGTTCGCGCTGGTGAAGAAGCTGGTGGAAGACCAAGGCCGAATGGGCCGCAAAAACGGCAAGGGTTTTTACGACTATCCAGCCAAGCCGGCCAAGAAGCACCTATGGCCAGAACTCAAAAATCTGTTCCCGCAGCAGGATGCGGACAGCATCGACTTTAGCGAATTGCAAGAACGCTTCTGGGTGCTGCAGGCGCTGGAAGCGGCCAAGACCATTGAAGAGGGTGTGGTGACCGATGTGCGGGAGGCCGATGTTGGGTCAATTCTTGGCTATGGCTTTGCGCCTTTCACCGGGGGCACCATCAGTTACATTGACGGCATGGGTACCACCGCGTTTGTGGCGCTGTGCAATAAGCTGGCCAAAAAGCATGGCAAGCGCTTCCGCCCAACGAAGCTGCTCAAGCAAATGGCGGCTTCCGACGAGAAGTTTTACGACCGGTTCGATCCCTACGCGGACCCTGAAGGCGCAGCCAAGGCCGCGTGATTGGCCGACATTAGCTGAGCTAAGGCGAGGCTTGAAGAATACGTGATCGAAAACATCGCCCGGGCCGTGCATTCAGCATAGCCCGGGCGATCTGTTTGAGCTACGGCTGGCCAGAACGATTGGGAGCTAAAATGTCTGACATCATCGACTATTACTCTTTTTGCCTATCGCCCTTCACCTTGTTCGGCCACGATGCCCTGAAGGCGATTGCCAACAAGCACGGCAAGACGATCAACTACAAGCCCATGAAGCTGTTCTCCGTGTGGGAGAATTCCGAAGCCGTTCCTCCCGCAAAGCGTCCCGTGGTGCGTCAGAAATATCGCTTTGTCGAATTGCAACGGATCGCTTTGCAACGCGGCCTGGAGATCAATCTAAAGCCTGCACACTTCCCCACTGACCCCACGCTTGCAGACAATGCCACCATTGCCATTGCCACGGCCGGCGGCAACCCGCACAGCTTTATGGGCGCAGTTGGTCGTGCTGTGTGGTGTGAAGAGAAGAACGTGGCAGACGAAACTGTGGTGCGGGAGTGTCTCGCAGCCACTGGCCATGATTCCGATGCTATTATCATTGCCGCTCAAGACCCCGCAATGGAAGCTGTACGTGATCAAAACACACAAGAGGCCGTTGCCGCAGACGCCATTGGCGCACCGGCCTACGTATATCGAGGCGAAGTGTTCTGGGGCCAGGACCGGCTGGAGATGCTGGACGATATGATCACGTCCGGCCGGGAGCCCTTCGGTCAACCCGTCTGACGCCAACTTGCAGCACACAAAAACAATGGCCTCGGTGGGAACCGGGGCCATTTTTGCTTTGGAGTGTGGGAACAAACCTGGAGCGGAGCCGTTGTGACAATAACCGCCCCGCAAGGTTGGACACCGAAGCGCGGGGCGGGCGAGCAAACACTCACCTAAGGAGCATTACATGCTTACCCGTCTTCTTGCTACCACCGCCATCGCAGGCCTTCTGAGCACTGGCTCGGCCTTCGCTGGTAACGAAATGAAACCTGTTTTTGACCGCGACTTGGAAGTCACGCTGGTCGAACCCACCAACGGCTTTTACGCCGCCGATAGCAAAAATCAGATTCTCGCATCCAATTTTATTGGTCAGCGCATTTACACCAATGCCACTGAATCCGGTGAGTTTGTGGGCGATGTCAACGACGTCATCATGAGCCCGACTGGCGAACTCCTCGGCGTTGTCGTGGCAGCCGGCGGTTTCCTGGGTCTCGGCGAAAAAGATGTGGCCATTTCCTTTGATGAGCTGAGCTATGAAACGGCGCCTGACGGTCAGGTTTGGTTGACCTCTTCTTACACACAAGAGCAGCTCGAAGCCGCCCCTGCGTTTGATCGTTCCATGTTTAGCATGCAAAGCGAGATGTCAGCTGAGCTGGAGAAGCCAGTCGCCCCAATGACTGACGAAACAGTTGTTGCCGAAAACACTGTGCCAACCATCGAGCCAGACATGGAAAACGATCTGCTCGTGCCAGTAACCAGTGCGGACATCAGCGCTGACACGATGCTGGGCTATTCAGTGATGGGTATCGATGGCGACCGTATCGGCGAAATCGACGACTTCATTCTCAATGCTGAAGGCAATATCGACGCCGTAATCGTCGACGTCGGAGGCTTCTTTGGCATCGGTGAAAAAGAAGTCGCGCTGGGCTTCGAAGACCTCCAGATCATGCGTGAAAGCGCAGATGCCGAATGGTCCGCCATTCAGGTTGCAGCCACTGAAGAGCAACTGGAAGAGCTGCCAGAGTGGAACCCTGAGACCTACAAGACAGACCCAGACGCAGTGGTCTATCGCCCAACCATGTAATCAGTGAACAACTAATTTTATGACCTCCAACCCCGCTTGGTTCTGCCAGGCGGGGTTTTTCGTGCCCACCACAAATCTTTCCCTATATGAGCGTTATGGCCATTCTGCCCGAACATTTGTTGCGACCGGAACCCGCGGGGCTGTATTGCCCGCCGGGTGATTTTTACATCGATCCCGTGCGCCCGGTGGAGCGCGCTCTGATAACCCACGGCCATGCTGACCACGCCCGCCCAGGGCATGGCCATGTGCTGGCCACCGAGCAGACCCTCAAGATCATGGCGATCCGATATGGTGAGAACCATGCCAAGGCCACCCAAGTCAGCGAGTGGGGTGAGGTGCAACGCATCGGTGAGGTGGATGTG
>JBCBZX010000060.1:0-12165 GCA_039815105.1 Pseudomonadota bacterium | reverse complement strand
CGCGCCGAGGTTCGTCCGTGTGGGTGAGTTCGGTGTTTACGTCGGTCATGGCAAGCCCCTCATTTGACACACATATCAGCTCGAATAGTGCCGCACAAAGCTACCGTTTGCGCCATCAACGGTCGCATAGATGCGTTCGTAGGTCGCGATTGGTACTTTGCAAAAAGTGGTGAACTGTCATTGATTTAGTGACATACTCCGTGGGTACGCTTTGTGCCGCTGAGGATCCATTTGCGGCTTTGGGAGAAGCTCATGTCTGACGAAGAAGAAATTATCCTTGCGGAATTGTCCGACGAAGATCTGGTGCAGCAAATGCACGACGATCTGTATGATGGCCTCAAGGAAGAGGTCGTTGAAGGCACTGAGATTCTCTTGAGCCGTGGCTGGACGCCTTATCGGACACTCACCGAGGCTCTTGTGGCTGGCATGGCCATCGTTGGTGAGGACTTTCGCGACGGCATTCTATTCGTTCCGGAAGTGTTGCTGGCCGCAAATGCCATGAAAGCCGGCATGGGTATATTGCGCCCATTGCTCGCGGAGACCGGCGCTCCCAAACTTGGCTCAATGGTGATCGGCACAGTGAAGGGTGACATTCACGATATTGGCAAGAACCTCGTGGGCATGATGATGGAAGGCGCAGGCTTCGACGTTTTCGACATCGGCATTAACAATGATGTCAGCGACTATATTGAAGCCATAGAAGAACATAAGCCGGACATTCTCGGCATGTCGGCCCTGCTCACGACCACGATGCCCTACATGAAAGTGGTTATAGACACGCTCAAAGAAAAAGGCATGCGGGACGACTTCGTGGTTCTGGTTGGTGGTGCACCGCTGAACGAAGAATTTGGCTTGGCGGTTGGTGCGGATGCCTATTGCAGGGATGCCGCTGTGGCGGTGGATACTGCGCGGGACTTTATGACCCGTCGCCATAACCAGCGTGCCAACGCGTAACGACACACTGCTCACTGGATGGCCGCAGGTGGTCTCTGATTTGGCACTCTGACGTCGGCAGGCAGAGTACCGTCTGTTCCGTTGAGCGTGCTGTCTATGGCCGCCGCGCTGTTCACCGCCCCCGTTCGCAGATCAGACGTTGTCGGAGCCGTGCAGGCCGACAAGGTGGCAAGCGATAGGGCGAAGGCGATACAGGCAGTTCTCATATGGGCGCAATGTCAGGAAAACCCGAGCAAAGCATGGCGGAGGCCGAACACATGCCGCAACTATTGGGCAAATGCCGTGAAGCCGGCGAAATTTGAACCCTATGGGCCAGCGACTTCAATCCGCAGACTGTCCACCACCCCAAGCGGTGCGGGTGATTGCGTGCGGCGCCCTTGCAAATGAGATGCTTGCCATCAAGGCGCAAGCCAATCTGAGCCACATTGACCTGGTTTGCCTGCCCGCCATTTTGCACAACAGCCCCGATGACATCCCCGCAGCCGTTGAAGAGGCAATTGTAGAGGCGAAGTCCGCCTCCTTTGGAAGCGTTTTGGTAGGCTATGCAGATTGCGGCACCGGCGGCATGCTGGACAAAGTATGCGAAAAGCATGGTGTGCAAAGGCTGGCAGGACCCCATTGCTACAGTTTTTACTCAGGCAATGAGGATTTTGCGCGCACCAGTGAAAACGAGATCACGTCGTTTTATCTAACGGACTTCCTGGCCCGACAATTTGACGCCTTCGTCACCCGGCCCCTTGGCCTCGACCGCCATCCAGAGTTGCGGGACAGCTATTTTGGCCACTATGAGAAGCTTGTGTTCCTGGCTCAAAGCGATGATGCCGACCTGACGGCCCGCGCACAAAGGGCGGCGCAACAATTGGGCCTCGAGTTTGAACGGCGTTACACCGGCTTTGGAGACCTGACAGCCGAGCTGACTGGCCTTTCATAGCGGGTAGAAGCGCCCAAAGCGGGCGTTTTGCCTCCTCTCAATGGGGCCAAGGCAAACAATTTCGTTAAACTTGTCTTGTAAAGGTCATGGTGTGCGACCATCAAAGCACCGCCACGTAATCTAATTCACCCGTAAGGGGCAGACCTTGAATTTTCAGCTTCCACCAGATCGCCAGGACAGAGATGTGACATCTGCTGACTCCGATGCGCTCAATGCTGACAATCATGGTCCGGAAGACGAACAGTTGGTGCGCACGCCCAGGGCGCTTTCCCAAGTGTTTGTCGATCTTGGTGAGGAGAACCGGGCAAACATCTCCATAGGCGATCTGGCCCATGTCTTGAGAGATCGCTCCTTCGGGGCGTTTTTGCTGGTCTTCTCGATTCCGTGCCTTTTGCCATTTCCGCCCTTCACAACCATTTTGCTCGGCATGCCATTGGTGATGATCACCTGGCAGATGATGTTGGGCCGAACGGAGGTCTGGCTGCCGCGTTTTTTAACGCGCCGCTCGGTGACAGGCGCTCGCTACAATGAGCTTTTGAGAAAAGCACTGCCCATTTTGGTGCGAATTGAGCGGCGTGTGCGGCCACGTTACTGGGGACTGTTCCAAAGCAACCCGCTGGCTCTGCCTGCCGTCTATATTTTCTGCTTTGCCACGGCCATCACAGTGGTGATGCCAATTCCCTTTGGAAACTGGCTACCGGCATTTGGCTGCGCCTTTTTCGGGGCCGCCCTGTCTCAGCGTGACGGGTTGTGGATTGGCGTTGCTGCCGCTATCTCAAGCCTTGCGATAGGCATTGCCGCCGTGGTCGTGTTCCTGGCATGGCAGGCCTCCAGCGGGTTTATGAGCTGGTTCGGCGCTTAGCCAAAATTATCACAACGCACTGCAAGGCCAGCCCTCATGCCCCAACAAACAATTCTCTACTGGCGGGATATTCCGGCTCAAGTGATTGTCCGCGAACGGCGCGTTTCGGCCAAGCGCGAACTGTCCAAGCGCTTCATTGAAGCCATCGACATGTGCGCCATGCGTGTCGGCGCAAAGGATTCCGACGCCTACCTGGCAGAGTGGCGAAAGGGTGAGCCAACCCCCGTGGATGGCGATATGGAACAGGCCGCACAGGCTGCGGCAGACCAGATCGAAACCGAATATGATCGCGACCGCTTGAAGCTGCTTATCGCCAATGAGGGCCGCGATAACAGCTGATACAGAGTCGCAAAAGGAACGGTGCTTTGTCGCTCATATTTATCGCCTTTGAGCGAGATCGAGCGCATAGTCGTGCGGATAATTGCGAGCCATAGGCTCAAAATCAGGGTTGAGCCATGACACACCTACCTGCATCAATCGAAATTTCGCCCAAACAGGCTTTGGAAAGTGCCGCCCTGCCCGGCCTCTTCGAGCACGGCGCTCGCGTTTACATAACGGATGTGGGAACGCACAATATTGACGAGATGGTTACCGCCGTTCGTCGAGTTACGGACCTTGGCTACACCGCAGTTCCACACGTTGCGGCAAGACGACTGGTCGATGCAGTTGAATTTGAAACCAAGCTCGCGCGCTACGCCCAAGAAAGTGGCGCAACCGATATTTTGCTCATAGGCGGCAGCCCTGACCAGCAGGTGGGAAGTGTTTCCTCGTCGATGGAAGCGCTGGAGACAGGCGCTGTGGACAGAAATGGCATCAAAAATGTTGGCATTGCTGGCCATCCGGAGGGGTCCCCTGACTTTGGGCCTCAGGTCGAACGCGAGGCGCTGAGCGCGAAACAGGCATTCGCGAACGCATCCGATGCCGAGTTTAGAATTGTGACACAATTTGGTTTTGACGCAACGGCATTCATCCGCTGGGCCGACGCACTGCCGTCGCAAGGCATTGACCTGCCAGTGCATATAGGGGTCGCAGGGCCAGCCAAGCTGCCAACTCTCATCAAATTTGCAGCTATGTGCGGTGTTGGAAACTCACTACAATTCCTGCGCAAAAACGCCGGCAAGCTCACGGCGCTCGCTACATCCCATTCCCCAGAGGGCGTTGTGGGGCCGATTGAAGATCATGCACTCGCCAACCCAGATGGCCCAATCACACAGCTGCATGTTTTCCCGTTTGGCGGCATCGCCAAGTCGGCGGACTGGTTGCGCGAGCGTGGAAGTTGGTCTGCGGCCGGCACCGCTGAAACCAACGGAACGGCAGGCTGACAAGCCTTAACCTATGCAACCTGTTGTTGCGCCTTTGCATGGGCTTCAACAGCATTGGTGAATGCATCTGCTGCAATGCCCGCCAGGTCCGCCTTATTGAGGGTGTAAATATGGATGTGGCTCACACCACCCTCGGCAAGCGCCGCGACTTGCTCCCGCAAAAGCCCCGCTGCGATGTCATGGGGGCTCTGCCAGTTCGAGCACTCAAACGCATCCTGCACGAATTGGGGCACGTGAGCCCCACACTGCTTGGCGAAGTTTTTGAGACGCTCTAAATCGTGTATCGGCATGATGCCCGGGTACAAATCAAGTGTTATGCCGGTTGCGCGGGCGCGCTTCACAAAGTCAAACCATGTCTCTGCATCAAAGCAGAACTGACCGATTGCATAGGTTGCGCCAGCATTTTGTTTTGCCAACAGCGCCTCGAGGTCAGCCTCCGGGGATGCGGCCAGAGGGTGTGTTTCGGGATAACAGGCGACGCCGATGCCGCCGGAAAGCCCATCACCATGTCGCTCACTGATCGTGCCGACCAGATCCACCACGCTTTCAAACGCGTCGCCCGGGTGGCCTATCTCGCCGTCGCCGCGCAATGCCAGAAAGCTGGGCGCACCATTCCAAACAAGGGCATCGATGTAGGCGGTCAGGTCGCGGCGGGTTTCATGAGCCAAAGCCAAGTGGCTCAGGGTTGGTATGTTGGTCCCCTGTAGCGCCTCAATAGTCCGGGCTGTCAAAAACGCGGGGGAAGCACCGTGGTCACCAGTGCCAAAGGTCACCGATTGGAAGCCTGGCCCATGGGCACTTAGACCTTTCGCCACAGTCGCCAGTTTCTCAATGCCAGCCTCGGTTTTGGGTGGAAAGAATTCGTAGCTGAAAGAACCTTTGGTCAGTGGCTTTTGGCCAGCAGCCTTAAGTGAACGGACGGTGTTGCGGGCGACTGAAGACACTTTTTCAACCATGACTGCTTCCTGACCTGGGTGGCTATCAATGTGCAGAGCGTGCCTGATCCAATTCAATAAGTAAACCCTTATATAAAGATTTCCTTATGTCGCACTTGCGCGACTTGAAAAGCTAGTGCAAATGCTGTGCGGAAAGCCCATGAAGTCACCATGCGACGCCAATACGCCACGGAGCGTCGCGGTCGTTGGATCGATTGTGTCGTTCTTGCGCCATCGTCCGTGTTAAATGCGCTCAACGAATACCGTCAGGACCAATGAAATGACCCGCACCATCGTCGCTTCCGCCACCAAAGAGGTCATTATCGGCTTCGACCAGCCCTTCAGCGTCATTGGCGAACGTATCAACCCGACAGGTCGCAAAAAGCTGGCGGCCGAGATGAATGAGGGCAATTTCGACACCGTTCGGGCAGATGCAGAAGCCCAAGTGCGAGCCGGGGCAACCATTCTGGATGTGAATGCGGGCGTTACGGCGGTGGACCCCAACGCCACTGAACCCGGCCTGATGGTGAAAACGCTGGAGGTGGTCCAATCCGTCACAGACACGCCGCTGTGCATTGATTCGTCCGTGTCAGCCGCAATTGAAGCTGGCCTGAAGGTCGCCAAGGGCCGCCCGCTTGTGAACTCCGTCACCGGCGAGTTGGAGAAGCTCGAAGCGATCCTGCCACTTTGCGCAAAATATGACGTACCAGTGGTGGCCATCTCCAACGATGAAACCGGCATCTCGGAAGACCCCGATGTGCGCTTCGCAGTGGCCAAAAAGATCGTCGAACACGCGGCGGACTATGGCATCAAGCCCCATGACATCGTGGTGGATCCGCTGGTCATGCCCATCGGCGCCATGGGCACCGCTGGCCTTCAAGTGTTCACCCTTTGCCGCCGCCTGCGCGAAGAGCTGAAGGTCAACACAACGTGCGGCGCGTCCAACATTTCGTTTGGCCTGCCCCACCGCCACGGCATCGCTGGCGCGTTCCTACCCATGGCCATCGCATCCGGCATGACCAGCGCCATCATGAACCCCTTGCGTCCCCAGGAGATGGAAGCGGTGGATGCCGCCAACGTGCTCATGGGCACTGATAGTGACTGCACCAACTGGATCATGAAGTACCGCGACCACACGCCAACCGCGGCGGGCGGAGCACCAGCCAATGACGCTGCCGCACCAGCAGGCAAAGCCGGCGGTCGGCGCGGTGGGCGGGCAGCGCGGCGGGGCTGATCGCACGTGACAAACCATCCCCTCGTCATCTTTACCCCCTCGGGCAAGCGCGGGCGCTTTCCAATTGGCACGCCGGTTCTCGACGCCGCGCGTGAGCTTGGCGTCTACGTCGAGTCCGTCTGCGGTGGGCGGGGCATTTGCGGGCGCTGCCAGGTGGATGTGGAAACCGGCGAGTTCGCCAAGCACGGCATCACCAGCGCCGCTGATCATTTATCGCCCTTTGGTGCCAAGGAACAGCGTTACGCCGACAAACGCGAACTGAAAGAAGGCCGCCGCCTGTCCTGCTCCGCCACGGTGCAAGGCGATGTTGTGGTGGACATTCCGTTGGGCTCTGCGGTGGCTGCACAGGTCATTCGCAAGGCTGGCGACGCGCGGGTGATCGAGCGCAACCCGGCTGTATCGCTTTGCTATGTTGAGGTGGAAGAGCCGGACATGGACAAGCCGCTGGGGGATGTGGATCGCTTGCTGTTTGCCCTGGAACACGAGTGGGGAATTGAGAATCCAGAGGTTGATTTCAGGCTTTATGCCGCTGCACAGCCCATTTTGCGCAAGGGCGAATGGGCCGTCACCGCCGCCATACACCGCGACCATGAAACGGACCGCCCGAAGCTCATCGGCCTTTGGCCGGGGCTGAAAAACGAAGCCTATGGCATCGCCGTCGACATCGGCTCGACGACCATTGCAATGCATTTGGTCTCACTCCTGTCAGGCAACATCATCGCCACTTCAGGCACGCCCAACCCGCAAATCCGCTTTGGCGAAGATCTGATGAGCCGTGTGAGCTACGGAATGATGAACCCCGACGGCCCGGCCAAAATGACGGAGGCAGTGCGTGCATCGCTGGGGGATATGATCCGCGAGGTGAGCGCCGAGGCGGACATCGAACCCACTGATATCATCGACGCCGTGTTCGTCGGCAACCCTGTTATGCACCATCTATTCCTCGGCATCGATCCGATTGAGCTCGGCGGGGCACCCTTTGCACTGGCGGTCTCCGGCGCCGTGTCGGTTCGCGCCAACGGGCTGGGCTTGCCCATCCACGCGGGCGCACGTGCCTATGTGCTGCCGTGCATCGCCGGCCATGTGGGCGCCGACGCCGCAGCTGCAACCTTAGCGGAGGCACCTGAACGGGAGGACGAAATTACGCTGCTCGTGGATGTGGGCACCAATGCGGAAATCGTGCTGGGCAATAAGGAACGGCTGCTTGCATGCTCCTCTCCCACCGGACCGGCCTTTGAAGGCGCAGAAATCTCCGCCGGCCAACGCGCTGCACCTGGCGCAATAGAACGCCTGCGAATTGACCCGGAAACGTTGGAACCCAAGTTCCGCATTATCGGCGTGGAACAATGGTCAGATGAAGCGGGGTTCGACGAAGCCGCCGAGCAATATGGCGTGACCGGCCTTTGTGGATCCGGCATCATCGAAGTGATCGCCGAGATGTTTCTCGCTGGCATCATCACGACAGATGGTGTGATCGACGGGTCCCTCGCTGCCAAAAGCCCGCGCATTGTGCCCGACGGGCGCACGTTTTCCTATGTGGTGCGCGAAGCCGCTGACGGCCAGCCCGCCATTTCCGTGACGCAAAATGATGTACGGGCCATACAATTGGCCAAAGCAGCTCTGTATGCCGGGGTGCGTCTGCTGATGGATCGATTGGGGGCATCCAACATCGATCAAGTGCGGCTCGCCGGGGCTTTCGGATCGTTTATCGAACCAAAATACGCGCTGGTGCTGGGCTTGGTGCCGGACTGTGCAGTGGACAAAGTGCGTGCCGTGGGCAATGCGGCGGGCACAGGTGCACGCATGGCGCTGCTGAACCGAGACCACCGCCGCGCCATTGAGCGGACGGTCCGCAATATCGAGAAGATTGAAACCGCCACCGAAGCCAAGTTTCAGGAGCATTTCGTCAACGCCATGGCGCTGCCCAATAAGGTTGAGCCATTCCCAAAACTGGCAGAAGTCGTCCCGCTGCCGGTACAAAGGTTCACAGAACCAGCCGCAGGCACACCACGCCAACGGCGCGGTGGCAGGCGGCGCAGCGCCTAGGGGCGTTACGCGACCCGGGCGAGGCTCACGGTACCGCTGCGCTCCAATTGCCCAAACGCAGTGCGGAAATAATCTGCCACGGCCTGGGACGTTGCATTGGCAGTGTCTGATACGACCATGCCCATAGAGCACTCGCCAATCTCAGGCATGCCATCATCTTCGCCCAGAATAATCATGTCCGCTTCAACCTGACTGAGACCAACCGCCGAAACGGTCATGTCCGCCCGGATGGCCGCCTTTTGAGCACCGACATATTGGGTTTGATAGGCCACTGTGTATTCGATACCCGCTTCCACCAGAGCGTTGCGAGCCATGCGCGAGTAAGCGCAGGTCTCTTCCAACATGGCGACAGGCAACGGCTTGCGTGCGATGGCTGTGCCACCCTGGAGACCGGCCCACACCAAAGGCTCCGTGAATATGGTCTCACCGGTTATTGGCATGCGCGACATGTCGGGATCGCAGGTAAACAGAATCAGATCATACTTTTTAAGTTGTATATCCCGCAGCAGATTGACGGAGAAATCGATGGATACGTCCACCCGCACCCCCGGATGGCTTTCGCGCAAGCGGCGCAACACATCGGGCAGCACATCATCACCGAGATTGTCCGGCGCGCCGACTCGCACCTCCCCGGCCAAATTATCTTCCATGAAGCGCGATAATGCCTCGCGGTTCAACTCCAGCATGCGCCGCGCATAGGGCAGCAGTTTTTCGCCCGAATGGGTCAGAGCCACCGAACGGGAGTCGCGGGCCAGAAGCCGGGTGCCCAGTTGGTCTTCCAGCTTTTTCATCTGCATGGACACAGCGGACGGCGTGCGATGGACGATTTCCGCAGCTCGGGAGAAGTTGCCCGTCTCAACAATCGCAACAAAGCTGCGCAGCACATCAAGCTCAAGAACTTCATTGGCGGGATTGGGGCCACGAGGCCCGCGGGGTTTGGAGCTGGCTGCAGACTTATCAATGGCATCCTTGGTGAGTTCAGGCACGAGCAAACTCCATCTTTCAGTTTTTCTGATAGAACGATCATATCTTCGCGTTTGATTGAACGCCAAGAAAGGCTCATCGTCAACCCATGGCACAAAGCCAAAGGCCCAGAGCCGAAAGACAACGGAGCGACCAACCAACTAAGGAAAACACCATGACCGCACCGATCCTCCACCACCCCGCTTTCACCGCGAGCCTCGTTAACCAAGCTCTTACACCAGCACGCCCAGCCCCTGGCATGTTGGCGCGTCTGACGGGCTGGCTGCACAATAAAACGTTGGCGTTTGAACATGTGCAGGCCTGCCGCCGCACAGCCCGGATCGTGCGCAACCTGCCAAATGATGTCCAAAAGGACATTGGCTGGCGCAGCCATTGCACCCCAGTGAGAACGGGGAGCGACGCTCCATCCTACGTGGCATCGCTGGCACCGCGTGTGTTCTTCAACCAGAACTGATCACGAATTCCAAAGTTGATCCTGAGCTTATGCGGGCCGCAGATTATGTCTTGCGGCCCAAATTTTTAGCTTTCTCACAGGCCCAATGCGTGTGTAACACTTCCAAATTGCTTCTGCGAAGGTGCTGCACAGTCTGGGAGGGCTCGCCGTGGACCACATCACATCATCGGATAAACGCGCCGCCATTGCGCAGGCCTCGGCTCGCATTTCTTTCCCCAAAAGCAGTGGCGACTTCACAGACACCGTTCGTGAACTGAACGATCAAACCAAGGTAGATGACGCACGCCGCGTGGCGTTTCTGCTGGTCAATGAATTTTCGTTGATCTCATTCGCCACCGGCCTTGACCCCCTCCGCATCGCAAACCGACTGCTGGGAAAACGCGTTTACGACTATAAGGTGTACTCCCTGGACGGTGAATCAATCTCCTCCTCAGGGGGTATTTCGATAAGTGTTGATGGCGGGCTGGATGATTTGCGCCGACTCTCAAGGAGCTTTGACCGGCCGGAATTCATCTTTGTGTGCTCAGGCGTCAACGTGGCACACTATGCCCAGGACAAGGCACTGTTGGGCTTTGTACGGGATGCATCGCGCTCGGGTGTGAAAATGGGCGGCCTTTGCACAGCCAGTTATATTCTGGCAGCTGCGGGCCTTCTGGACGGCCGGCGGTGCGCAATCCACTGGGAAAACCTTGCCGGTTTCTCAGAGAAATTTCCCAAGGCCGAAGTGTATGCCGACCTCTTTGAGATTGACCGCAACGTCTACACCTGCGCCGGGGGCACGGCGCCACTCGACCTGATGATGAACATCATTGGGGAAGATCAGAGCGAGCAATTTGTAAACGCCGTTTGCGAACAGGCCCTGACGGACCGCGTTCGCAACAGCCAGGATCGCCAGAGGCTGCCGCTCAGGGCGCGTTTGGGCGTTCAGAATCCACGCATTCTGCAAGTCATTGAAATCATGGAAAGCAACCTTTCCGAACCCTTTTCGCTTTTGGAAGTTGCCAACCAGATCGGGCTGTCCCGCCGCCAGGTGGAACGATTGTTCCGTCGCGAGATGGGCCGCTCCCCCGCCCGATATTACCTCGAACTGCGGCTCGAACGCGCCAGACATTTGCTGCTGCAATCGAGCTTGCCTATTGTCGACATCGCTATTGCGTGCGGTTTCGTTTCGGCATCGCATTTTTCCAAATGCTACCGGGAGCTCTACGGCAAAAGCCCCCAGGTTGAGCGCAACAGTCGGGACACTTTGGAACCGACAATTTAACCGACCAGCCAAACCGTCGTGCCCAAGGCAATACACACAAGCACAGCCGACCAACGCACAATCGTGCAACTCTTACAGGGTTGCGGACGAGCCACTAAGCCCGCAAACGCTCATTTGTCGGGTCAAATGGACTTTCGCTCACCACGCTCGCTTGACGTTTTTCGCCCAGGATCACGATATCCATGGTGGTGCCCTCAGCCGCAAACTCGGGTTTAACCATCGCCATCGCAAGCGACTTGCCAACCCTGAAACCATAGCCACCCGAGGTTGCGCGCCCGATCATCTCACCATCTTTCAATATGACTTCAGAACCCCGGGCATCGGCATCGGTTACGCCGGAAACCTCTAGAGTCACAAAAGCCCAGTCCCGGCCATTTTTTTCCCATTGAGCCAGACCGTCGCGGCCCACAAACGGCTTGTCCATCTTGATGAAACGGTCGAGCGCCGATTCATATGCCGAATATTCAATGCTCATCTCACGGGGAATCAAACGATAGGATTTTTCCAGCCGCATGGCATCCATGGCGCGGATGCCGAAGGGCTTGAGGCCGTGCCCGGCGCCTGCCTCCATAAGCGTGTCGAAAATCTGAGTTTGCATTTCCATGGGATGGTGAAGTTCCCAGCCCAGTTCGCCCACAAAGTTCACACGCAGCGCGTGGGCACGGCACAGACCCACGTCAATTTCCTTGGCCGATAGCCATTTAAACGCCTGATTGGAAAGGTCGGCATGGGTGACCTTGGAGAGGATGTCCCGACTTTTGGGCCCGGCGAGCACCAGCACGCCGTATTTGCCCGTGATCGGCGTGAGTTCCACGGAGCCGTCATCCGGCAGGTGCCGCCGGAGCGTATCATGGTCGTGAAGTTCAAATGCACCCGCAGATACAAGATAGAAACGCCCAGGCGCCCACTCGTAAACTGTGAACTCCGACCGAACCCCACCAGCAGGGGTGAGCAAATGACAAAGCGCGATCCGCCCCGCCGTTTTCGGTACAGAGTTGGCAAAGACATAGTTCAGCCAGTCCCGCGCACCTGGCCCTGTAACCTCCATCTTCGCAAAGGCCGTCATGTCCAGAATGCCGGCATTTTCGGTGACGTTCTTCACTTCCTCACCAACAAAGTCGAAATAGTTCGACCGGCGGAACGACCATTTTTCCGTGATCTTTCCATCATTATTGGGCG
>JBCBZX010000206.1:0-5622 GCA_039815105.1 Pseudomonadota bacterium | reverse complement strand
TTCGACCGGGCTCAATCTGCGGCCTGGTTTCCAAAAGTCTGCTTACCGTTCGCAAGGAAATGCCATGGTCTCCAAATTAGATGCGCTCCAGAATGCGCAATGGCTCAACCCACCAGCGGATGAAATCTGGATCGACGCCGGGTTGCAGTTTCGAACCGGTTTCAAAACCGACTTCTGGCAGAAGAGCTGGTATGGCTTTCAGCGTGATGATGGCCACTTTCTAGGCATAGATGCTCCGGCGGAGTTTTCCGCCAGTCTCACATATGAAGCGGCTTATACCCAGTTGTACGACCAAGCCGGCCTCATGTTGCGGATCGATGCTGATAACTGGATCAAAGCTGGAATCGAATTCTCAGATGGCGTGACGAATGTGTCTACAGTCGTCACCCGACACGGCGCCTCGGATTGGTCTGTGGTCGCAATGCCGGGTCTGGTGGGGCGCCAGACCGTTCGTTTCACTCGTGTTGGCCGTGCCGTGCTGGTGCACTTCCGACTATCAACAGGTGGTTGGCAACTTACAAGGCTTGCGGCATTCCCAGACGGATCGGCCAGGATTGGGCCCATGGCCTGCACGCCGGAGCGCTCTGGCCTGCCTGTGACGGTTACAGCGTTCGATATTTCACCACCGGTGGACAATGCGCTGCACGGGTAACGCGATGTGCGGCAATGCGGCGATTAGGACAGTTTGAACTCATAGTGCACGATGCTGGCTGGCTTCATCTCGATTGAGAAGCCGGGGGCATCCGGGGCCATGTAAACGCCGTTTTGCACCTGGCACGGATTGATGAAGTGCTCGTGCAGATGATCGACAAACTCAATTCTGCGGCTGTCTTTTTCGCCGCATATTGCCACATAATCGATCATCGACATGTGCTGCACATATTCGCACAGGCCAACGCCGCCGGCATGGGGCCACACCGGCAACTCATATTTGGCTGCCATCAACATGACGGCAAGCACCTCGTTCAGGCCGCCCATGCGGCAGCTGTCAATCTGAACGACGTCAATGGCCCCTGTGGTGATAAATTGTTTAAACATGACGCGGTTCTGGCACATTTCCCCTGTTGCCACCTTCACCGGCGCGACGCCTTGTCGGATAGCCTTGTGACCCAATACATCGTCGGGGCTCGTGGGCTCTTCGATGAAAAACGGTCGGGCAAAGGATAGCTTGCGCACCCAGTCGATGGCCTGCTCCACATCCCAAACCTGGTTGGCGTCGATCATGATGTTCATGTCTTCGCCCAGTTCTTCTCGGGCAATTGTCAGGCGCTTAATGTCATCGTCCAGATTGCGTCCGACTTTGAATTTTGTGTGGGTGAAACCTGCCTCGCGTGCCTCGCGGCACAACCTTCTCAACTTCTCATCAGAATAGCCCAGCCAACCCGCCGATGTGGTGTAGCAAGGATATCCCTCCCGCTTGAGGGTGGCGATGCGCTCGGCTTTATAAGGGGCTTGAGCCGTGAGGATTGCAAGCGCTTCCTCTTCGGTCAAAGCGTCGGTGAGATAGCGAAAATCGATCAGCCTGACGATCTCTTCAGGCGCCATCTCCGACACGAGCAGCCAAACCGGTTTGCCCGCTTCCTTGGCCCATAGATCCCATGCGGCGTTGATCATGGCGCCAGCCGCCATGTGGATTGCGCCCTTGTCCGGTCCAATCCACCGCAACTGGCTATCGCCGGTGATATGCCGCCAAAAGCGGCCCATATCTTCGGTGATCCACTCGAGTTCGAGACCGGTCACAAGAGCGCCCAGAGCATCGATGGCGGCCACGCATATCTCGGTCCCCCGACCTATTGTGAAGGTGAGCCCATGCCCCTCGTTCTCGCCATCGGTCTGCAAGATGACATAGGCTGCCGAATAGTCCGGATCAGGGTTCATGGCGTCTGAACCATCCAGTGAGTCGGAGGTTGGAAATCTCACATCATGGGTGCGGATGCCGGTGATCTTTGTCATTTGGCTGCAACCACGGCCTGGGTTTGGGTGCCCAGGCCATTAATACTCAGCTCAATCCGATCGCCCGGTTTAAGATAGGTCTGTGGGTCTTGGCCCATACCCACGCCCGGCGGCGTGCCGGTGGAAATGACGTCCCCCGGCTGGAGGCTCATGAATTGCGACAGGTGCGATATGATGGTGGCGACGCCGAAATGCATGGTTGCGGTGGAGCCGTCCTGGTAGCGATGTCCATTGACATCCAAATACATGCTCAAGTTTTGTGGGTCGCCCACTTCGTCCCGGGTCACCAGCCATGGCCCAATGGGCCCAAATGTGTCGGCGGACTTGCCCTTCACCCATTGGCCTGATCGATGGAGTTGAAAGTCCCGCTCGCTGAGATCATTGACCACGCAATATCCGGCAACATGGTCCAGGGCCTCGGCCTCGCTGACATATTTGGTGTGCTTGCCAATGATGACGCCCAGCTCGACTTCCCAGTCGGTCTTCACCGAGCCACGCGGAATTTCGACTGTATCGTTGGGGCCTACAATCGCCGATGTTGCCTTGGCGAAGATGACCGGCTCATCGGGCAAAGCCATGCCAGACTCGGCGGCGTGGTCGGCATAATTAAGGCCGATGCATATGAACTTGCCCACGTGCCCGACGCATGGGCCGATACGTGGGTTGCCATCAACTGCGGGCAGAGTGGTTGGATCCAGGCCTCTAATCTTTGCAAATGCGGGGTCTGACAAATTGTCTCCCGCCAGATCGCTCATGTGTGCGGAGAGATCCCGAATGGTGCCGGAGGCATCAAGCAGGCCAGGTTTCTCGGCGCCAGCTGCGCCATAGCGAAGAAGTTTCATCTATTTGGATCCTCGTTAAATCGACCAACCGCCATCGACGGCGAAGGCTTGTCCGGTGGTAAACTGGCTCTCATCGCTGGCGAGATAGATGGCCATGGCGGCAATTTCTTCTGCGGTACCGATGCGGCCCATGGGCTGGCGGGCGATGAATGCGGCATGGGCGGCGTCGTAGTCACCCGTGTCGCGCAGGCGTTGGTGCATGCTGGGGCTGTCCACTGTGCCAGGGCAGATCGCATTGCACCTTATGCCGTTGGTTATGTAGTCTGCGGCCACCGCTTTGGTGAAGCCGATGAGCGCCGCTTTGGTGGTGCCATAGGCACATCGATTGACCACGCCCTTGATGGATGAGGCGACGGACGAGATGTTGATGATGGAGCCGTGACCCTGTTCCAGCATGACAGGCAAAACAGCCTTGGTAAGCCTGTAGGGCGCATGGACATTGAGATCGAAGCTGAACTTCCAGTCTTCCTCCGAGCCTTCCAAAATGCTCCCGTGGGCGACGAAGCCCGCGCAGTTGAACAGTACATCCAATGGGCCGACGTTTTTTGCGAAACTGTTAACCGCTTCCTCGTCCAGCACATCCAGCCGGTGGGTTTCGATCCCATCGGTTGCTGCCAGGTCGGCGAGGCTGTCCTCATTGATATCTGTGGCGATGACGCGGGCACCTTCTTGGGCAAAGGCCAGTGCGGTGGCGCGCCCGATGCCTTGGCCTGCCGCCGTTAGCAAGGCGGTTTTGTTGGCAAGTCGGCCCATTAAGAAGTTCCTCCCAAATTGTAGATGCGCTGGGCGTTCAGCCCCATGATTGCGGCTTTGGCGCTTTCACCATGACCTTGCAACAGGCTGTGGGTGGCGGTGCACCAGGTTTGGTATGAGCTGGCAAGGATGCAGACCGGCCAGTCACTGCCCCACAAAATGCGTGAGGGCCCAAACTGCTCGATCATATGGTCGACATAGGGCGCGAGGGTTTCCACCGTCCAGTCCGATCCGGCTTCCGTCACAAGTCCCGATAGCTTAACGCTGGCATTTGTCTCCTGGGCCAGTGTTGCCATGTCGTCTGCCCAGCTCATGAAATTGCTCTTCTCAATTTCAGGCTTGGAGCCGTGATCTATGACAGTTTTCAGTTCCCGGTGCCGGCCGATCAGCTGCAGCAGATTTTTGAGGTGCCGGGGCAGCGTCAAGGCATCGAATACGAGATCATGTGCGATCATCGCCTCAAATGCGGGCGTCAGGCCGTCGCCCAACATCCAGTCAGGGTCTTCAATGTCCTGTATCATGGGCCGGAGCCCGACCAGCTTGGGATGTGCGCTGAGTTTCGCAATGGTCTGCGGTGCGTCTTCGCTCTCAAAATCCACCCATCCAACCACACCTCCAATGAAGTCATGGGCGTCCGCGAGCGCGAGCATATAGTGAGTTTCCTCCAGGGTAGGCGCTGCTTGCACAAGGACCGTACCCTCAATGCCTTGTTCGGCCAGCAGCGGCGCCAGATCACTTGGAGAGAAGTCTCGATAGATGGGCGCAAGGTCCGGCGTGAGCCAGCCGTAGTCGCCACGCGCCAGTGACCAGAAGTGCTGATGCGCGTCGATCTTCAAGAGATCACGCCCTTCTTGAGGATAATGTTCCCATAGAGGCGGCGCTCGCCCGTTTGCACCACGGCGAAGGCAGTCGCTGCACGGTCGTAGAAGGCGAAGCGTTCCAGAAGCTGTATCTCCCGGGGCGCGTCCGCGGTGTCGTTGATGGTAGTCTGGAAATCCTTGATCGCTTGCGGCTCCGGGTCGCCCGGCACCACCTGCATGCACAGGGCAGGGTCCGGCACATATGTGTCCAGCGGCATGACCGATAGGACCGCTTGCAGGATCGTATTATTGTCGGACCCGTCGGCCCGAATGCAGATCGGTCCACAGGACTCGGCGGGGAAGTTTGCATCCACCAGCGCGATTTCATCGCCATGCCCCATGGCACGCAGGGCGTGCAGCAAGTCTGGCGAAAGAATAGGATCAATATTGTGTAGCATCAACTCGCTCCGAGGGCAGGGGTGCATCGGGCCTGACCAATCCTTCACCGCGAAGGTCTGACCAAAGTCTGTCTGGAATGCTCGTTTCAAAAACCGCAACGTTTGATCGAACTTCATCGGCGCTCATGGCACCGGGGATGACCGTTTTCACGGCCGGATGCCCCATGACGAATTGCAGTGCGGCGGCGATCAGTGGAGTTTGATGCGCGGCGCAGACAGCCTCGATTGCACGCACGCGGTCAAGAATATCCTCCGGCGCATCGGCATAATTGAACTTCGCCCCGGGGACGGCGCCGGTTGCCAAAACGCCAGAATTGTACGGGCCGCCCAGAATGATCCCCACGTCCCGTTTCAGACAAAGCGGCAGGAAGCTTTCCAGCGTTTCCTGCTCCAAAAGTGTGTAGCGCCCGGCGAGCAGAAAGCCGTCAAAGTCTCCCAAGCTCAGCAGCCGTTCGCACACCTGCCATTCGTTGACGCCAGCGCCGATGGCTGCAACATCGCCAGCGGTTTTAAGTTCGTCCAGCGCACGGTAGCCGCCCCGATCAAACAGCTCACGAACTTTTTCGTCGCTGGCGGCCTGACTGCCTTGGCTGAACACATCAACATCATGGACCAGCAATATGTCCGCCCCGCCCAAGTCCAGTCGAGCCTTGCTGGCCTCGTAGGAGCGCATAACACCATCATAGGTGTAGTCGAAGACGATACGCTTTTGGGGCACATCCACGAACGCTTCGGGTGTCACCTCGTCAGGCTCGCAATCTTTGAGCAGTCGTCCGATCTTCGTGGAGAGTTGGATGTTTTCACGTCCAAACCGGT
>JBCBZX010000096.1:0-10024 GCA_039815105.1 Pseudomonadota bacterium | reverse complement strand
TGCCCTTTGACGACTGGATCGGCTTCCGTGATTTCCAGCACCACATTGTCGGGAAGTTTCACGCCAATGGGCTTACCTTCATGCATTTCCACCGTCACGGTCATACCGTCCGCCAGAAAGGCGGAGCGGTCGCCCACAAAATCGCGCTCAAGCTCCATCTGCTCGTAGGTTTCATTATCCATGAACACCAGCATGTCGCCTTGATCATACAAGTATTGGAAATCTTTTTGCTCAAGGCGCACACGTTCAACGGTTTCGGACGCGCGGAACCGCTCATTGAGCTTTGAGCCGTTCAGTAGATTTTTCAACTCAACCTGATTGAAGGCGCCACCCTTGCCTGGCTTTACAGCATTGGTCTTCACCGCCACCCACAACGAGCCCTGGTGCTCGATTACATTGCCGGGCTTGATCTCGTTGCCATTCATTTTCATCGGTCGGTGGTCCCCGGATAATCGTTGCAAATATCTGTATCAATCGCATCTTGCTGCGCGGCGGTTACAGCCCGGGCGCTAGAGAGGCGATGGCGGCTTGCACCACGTTTGGCCCGAATTTGCAAATTGCCGGCCGGGCCATCAATCCAGTTACTCGCGTTCAACGCGGCCCTATTCAGCATCAAAGTCCGCTTCAGGGACCACACCCTCCGGCGGCTCCACCGGCGCCAAGTCTCGCACACCGCTGGCTTCTTCTGGAAGCGCAGGGGGCGCATCTTCATTGCTGAACGGATCGCGCTGCGGCTTATTGGGCCACACATTCGCAAAACTCAGGGCCTCGGCCCGCTGATTTTGAGGCAATCGGGCAAACATGCGGTCAAGCCCATCATCTTGAAGCCCGCCACGCCGGGCGAGGATGTGCCACATGCTGGCTTCCACCAGATCACGCTCAACACCGATGCCCCGCTCCCGCAATTTGGCAACCCGATTTTGCGCCAGAGGATTGGACGCCATCGCCGCGCGTTGGAGCCACTTATATCCCTCCACGGCGTCATCGCTCTGCGCAGCAGCAACAAAAGCGGGATCCTCTCGAGGCAGGTCTGTGGGCAGGCCAGCTATCGCATTTTCAACAAGCATCAAGCCAAGCTCCACCTGTGCTGGTATTATGCGCTCCTCGGCTGCGTCTCGCAAAAATGGCAGAGCATCGTCGGGCCGTTCTCCCAGCCCGTCCAGCCCCCGAGCGATAATCTGAGAGGCAGAATAACTTGCCTCGGCATTGCCCGCGACCGAGGACTTCCGGAACCATTGCAGCGCTTCCCCATAACCCGCCGGGGTTGGACGGTCGGCAACGATCAACTGGCCCAGATTAAATTGCGCCAGCGCATGGTCCTGATTTGCGGCACGCTCCAGCAGATCCCTCGCCCGCGCTGGATCTTTGTCAACAGCAACGCCATCAAGGTAGTACATCGCCAAAGCAAATTGGGCTGATCGCTCGCCGGCCTGTGCCGCCAGCCGGTACCAGCTCAGCGCCTCATCCACGTTCAGAGGCACGCCGAGACCACTCGCATACAGCTCAGCAATGAGGGTCTGTGCAGCGGGGTCGCCAACCTGGGCCCGGGGCAATGCCAACTGCAGAGCGGTCAGATAGTAGCCACGCTGGTAGGCACCGAATGCGAGATCAACATTCGCATCCGCTTCATCAGTTCGATCTGCCAGATCATCAGGGGCCGTGCCTTCATCACCCTGATCGGCATCGGTCGCGGCCCCGACCTCTGGTGCCAATTCAGCCTCAGTCTCCGTCTCACTCTGGACCACCGTGTCAGCAATTTGGGTATCTTCGCGAGCCTCTTGTGCGGCGAACGCCGAACCGAGGAGTGTGACAACGGCCAGCCCGGCCGCAAGAGCGCCGCTTGCTACCCGACCCAGGACGGTTTTTTCTCTAATCCGCAAATTCAAGCTCTGGACCTTCGGACTGAATTGTTTCGAGTGCACTCGCTACGGCCTTGGCAGGATCGGGCGCCTGAAATACCGCCTGGGACAGCACTACAAACTCCGCCCGCGTCGCCGCGGCATCGCCCACGCTTTCCAGCGAATTTCCGGCGGCAATGAGGCAGGGCACCTCAATCATCTGCGCCCACCACTCGGCAAGCATGAGATTTTTCGCGTGGGGCTGAGGCTTTATATCCCGCGCCAATGGCCCAAGATGGATCATGTCAGGCGCCACATCTCCTGCAGTCAGCGCGCTGTCGCGACTGAACTGGCCGTACAGGCCGATGGAACGCTGCCCACCGAAACGGTTTAGCAAATCCAGCGTGTCTTCCACCCAACTCTGACCCTTGGCCTCGACAAGCAGTCCGTCCGCATCGATACGCCCCATAATCTGGCTTGCCTCCAGACCGTCAAGCAAAGCGGCAGCTCCAGCCGCCTGCACAGTCGGCACCAGCGCGCTTACCAAGTGATCATAGGCTGGGCCATCAAGATCAAACCTTGGCAAAATGACCGCCGCAACTGGGCCGCCAGCCAAACAGGCAGCAAGCCGGTCGTCTACATCCCCCGCTTGCATGGTGGCTGCATCGATGGTCAGCACCAGCTGCGCCTTCTCAGGGGCCGTGTTTTTGGCTTTCGTCTTCGCCACTATGGTGCCTCGCTCATTGTCTTTTGCCCTGTCTGTCGCCGGTCCTAGCGCCCTACAGGCCAATAGGCCACCAAAGAAAAAGGACGGCCCAAAAGACCGCCCTTCCAAAAACATATATCAGCCAATTCAATGGATGGATTGAAGCCGTTCAATCTCATCTTTGAGCGCAAGCTTTCGTCTCTTCAATTCAGTCAGGCGCAATGTGTCAACGGAGCTGGCTTGCGCAACCTCCTTCAACTGCGATTCAAGGTGCTGGTGGCGGTTCTGCAGGGCTTCAATATGCGTCTGCTTGGACATACTCACTCCTTCCTGTTGAAAGGCCCCCGCAATACCCGCAAGGGGCCGGACGTTGTGAAACATGCACACAGTGCCACAAAATCCATGGTGCGTCGAATGCAAACGCGCTCGATTGCCAACAAGCTGCAAACGCAATTGGTTGGCCCATAACTGTTGCAGGTCACAAGCAAATCCGCTTATTCAAACCCCACAAGCAATGTGCCCGGAGTTCCACGTGCAAGACGATCAGGAAAAAGCGGCAGCCCGTATGAAGCTGGCCGCCTTGCGCCAAGAACATGATGATATGGACAGCGCCATCGATGCCATGGTCGCAGTCGGTCGAGATTTTCTGCAAGTCCAGAGAATGAAGCGCAAAAAGCTCGAGCTTAAGGATCAGATCCAAAAGTTGGCCAGCCGCGTCACCCCGGACATCATTGCGTGATGGCAAAGAGTCCCAACAAAGTTGCGGTCATTATGGGCAGTCAATCGGACTGGCCAACCATGAAGCACGCCACGCAAGTGCTAGAAGAACTGGACATCGAGTTTGAAGCTCGGATTGTTTCGGCCCACCGCACCCCCGATCGCATGCGAGAATTTGCCAAGGGCGCCAGGGAATCAGGTTTCGCGTGCATTATTGCGGGCGCCGGCGGCGCAGCACACCTGCCTGGTATGACGGCTGCATGGACATCGCTGCCGGTGTTTGGTGTACCCGTGGAAAGCAAAGCCCTGTCCGGCGAGGACAGCCTTCTATCTATTGTGCAGATGCCCGGTGGCGTTCCGGTTGGCACGCTGGCCATAGGCAAGGCCGGCGCCACAAATGCGGCACTTCTCGCCGCCTCTGTCCTGTCGATCAGCGATTCAGAACTGACAACACGCCTTGAAGCACGACGGCAAGCTATGACAGACGCCGTTTCCGAACATCCTTCGGACACGCAATGAAAATGGTGTCAGACCCGCTGGTTCCCGGCTCGACCATCGGCATTTTGGGTGGAGGCCAGCTTGGCCGCATGTTAGCCATGGCAGGCGCCCGGCTGGGCTACAGAATCGCGGTGCTGGAGCCGGATCCAAAATGCCCCGCCGCACAAGTGGCCAATACCTTATTTGCAAACGCCTATGACGATGAGAGCGCGCTGGAGGAGTTCGCCTTCAACTGCGATGCCATCACGCTCGAATTCGAAAATGTGCCCGAAGAGACACTTCGCCTCCTCAGTGAACACGTTCCCACCCGCCCCGGTGCCCAGGCATTGCGCATCGCCCAAGACCGGTTGACGGAAAAGCAGTTTTTGATGTCTGCCGATGCGCCCGTGGTGAACCATGTCGATATTGAAGACGAAAGCAGTTTCGACGCTGCATTGAAGACCTTCGGCGGCGACGCGATCGTGAAAACCCGCCGCATGGGTTATGACGGCCACGGCCAGCATCGGCTCACGCCCCAAAGCACGGACGAAGATATTGCCGCCGCAAAAAGCGCAGCCTTGTCTGTGGACTGCATTATGGAGCGGGTCGCCCCCTTTGAGCGGGAAATCTCCATCATGGTTGCGCGCGGTCACGACGGTGCGATCATCACCTTTGACGCAGCCGAGAACGTGCATCGCGCTTCGATCTTACGCACCAGCACAGTGCCTGCCAGTTCCACCGAGAACACGCAATCCAAGGCAAAAGACATAGCTCAAACCATTGCTGCCAAGCTGGATTATGTGGGCGTGATGGGCGTCGAATTCTTCGAGATGTCCAATGGCGAATTGATCGTAAATGAAATCGCGCCGCGGGTGCACAATTCCGGCCATTGGACGGAATTGGCCTGTACGGTGGATCAGTTCGAAATGCATATGAGAGCCGTTGCCGGCCTGCCATTGCTGCCTCCGGGCCGCCACAGCGACTGTGTGATGGAGAACCTGATCGGTGACGATGTAAGTCGTATCTCCCAATTGCTGGAGACAGCCAACACACGTGTTCATTTATACGGCAAACGCGATGTGCGGCCGGGCCGCAAGATGGGCCATGTGACCAGCCTTGTTCGCCCAACCGATTGAATGGCAAATTGCCTGGATCGTTTGTTGCCTAACGGGCTATGCCGGGTGGACAAGGGCAAACCTTTTTGGTAACCCCGCGCAACCTTGGGAAAGCTGGGCTTCCCGAAGCCAGTTCATGCTGGCTCTAAAATTCAAACAGAGATGTGCCTTTCGCCGCCGCATGGCGCGTGGACATGTCGCAATAGGAAGTGAACCGCACGTGCAAGTCGTTGTCCGCGATAACAATGTAGATCAGGCCCTCCGCGCGCTGAAAAAGAAAATGCAGCGCGAAGGCATCTTCCGCGAAATGAAAATGCGCGGCCACTACGAGAAGCCGTCTGAAAAGCGTGCTCGTGAAAAAGCTGAAGCCGTTCGTCGCAGCCGCAAATTGGCACGCAAACGCGCTCAGCGCGAAGGTCTGCTGCCGGGCAAAGGCCGCTAGAGCTTCCCTGTTCTGCTCTGAATTTGAAAGCGGTGTGCTGTGTGGCGCGCCGCTTTTTTGTTTTCAGGAGGCGCGGCACGGAGCACCGTCAAGGCTGAGCCGCAGCGCTCGCCGCCGAAAAGTGCAATCAATACTTTGCCTTTTGCCGCAATTCATGCCGATTATCCGGCTACCAGCTGTATGGGGCACCCGCCCTCACCCCAAGTTTGAGATCTAAATTGTGATGCGTTCTTCCAGATTTCCCGCCCTTGCACATGAAATGAGCCGCTCGGTGGCAGCGCTTGCCGTGGCGGTTCTGTTAGCCGGGTGTGTGACGGAGAATGTGCAATCGACGCTTCAGGTGGATAAAGCTCAGGGCTCCGAGCAAAATCTTGCATCACTGACCCAAGTCATACGCAACAACCCCCGTGACGCCGGCGCATATTACACGCGCGGAGTGGCTTATGGCAAAGCCGGGCGCCTGCGCGAGGCCGTGGCGGACTTCACCAAGGCCATCGAACTCAACCCCCGCTACCACCAAGCCTACTATAATCGCGGGGTAGCCAACCAGGAGCTGGGCCAAGGCACACAGGCCCTGTCCGACTACAACACGGCCCTTCGCATCCAGCCAGACTACGACAATGCCTATATCGGTCGAGGCAATTTGTACCGCGCCAATGGCCAAAACAACGATGCCCTGAGAGACTATGAGCGGGCCATCGCCTTGGGCACGGACAATGCGGGCGCCTACACCAATCGTGGAGTCCTGCGCCAGGCACAAGGCCAGCACGTGCAAGCCATTGAAGACTTTTCGACGGCCATCAAGCTGGAGCGGTTTGCGGCCCAGCCATTGGCGCGCCGGGGCTTTTCATATCTGGCGCTGAACGATCAGACCAACGCATTTGCCGATTTCAATGCTGCACTGCGCCTGAACGACAGGAATGCAGAGGCGTGGGCGGGCCAAGGCCTTGTTTTTGAACAGCGAGGAGATCCTAGCCGCGCTGCAAAAAGCTATCGCCGAGCTCTGGCCCTGGACGCAGGCCTGACCATCGCTCAAGAAGGCGCCAGGCGCACAGGTCGCGGTTAACCCAAACTCACTCCAGGTTCCCCTCAGGCAAAAGCCGATCGGCGGCTGCCCGCCGCCCGCATGCAGTGTGGGCGAAACCCATTTGGCGTGAACACAAGACAGCGAAAAGCCCCGGTGGCGAGGGCCCCCGAGGCTTTCCTATGCCCACCGGTTGCGGCGTTAGCGGTAGGCAATCCTTTGCACACGACAGTTGCGGTTGAACTTCACGCGAACGCGTTCGCCATAGTAGCGACCGGTCACAATAGCACCGCGCGGGCCGTAGCGACGCAATTGCGCGTGGCGAATACCCATATGGCGGGCCTTGCGCACCGCACGGCGTGGGGAACAGGCACGGCGGCCTTCACGATAGCCACGCTCACGGTAATTGCGGTGGTGAACACGGTCGCCAAATTGAGCGGAAAAGTGTGGTCCACCACGCTCGCCGAACGAAAAGCCAAAGCGAATATTGTCTGCACTGGCCGCGCCAGCTGTGCCCAGAGTGGCTGCGAGTGCGATGCCGGCACCGATAAGGGCCGATTTGAGCGTAAGGGAAGATTTGGTCATCGAAGTTCCTTTCAGTTCGGATCGGCCGCTTGATCCGTTGAAAGCAACTTAGATGGATGGCGCTGAACCCATTCCGAACCGTGCGTTCAGGTGGCGTTCATGTGAACGGGAAGCTCAGCACTTACCGTGCGGTGCGAAAATCTAGCGAGCCTTACCACGCCATTGCAGGCTTTGTTGGTTCAGCTGTGGTATGCTCAGTGTGCCGTCCAGGCACGCCTCGCCGGCTTCAACCGCCCGTTCCAAGACCTCATCGCTCGCGTGGCGATAGGCCGGGCGTCCCTTAATAAGATCGTACCAAACACCGCTGCAGGCATGGTCGAGCAAGACGCGTTGAAAGCAGTGATTGAGATGAATTGGCCAGCGGCGGTCTGGTGCAGCGCTTGGTAGCAGCCTGTTTGTCAGTTCGATCCAACTGGCTTCAAGCGCTTGGCGCTTCTGTGTCTCAAGGTCAGGAACCTTCGGAGAACCAACGGGAAAGCTGAATGGCAGTTCGCCTTCCCGTTGGGCCATTTTTTAGTCGAGCGCTTTGACGATATTGTCGACCATCTTCTTGGCGTCCGAGAACAGCATCATGGTGTTATCGCGGAAGAACAGTTCGTTTTGAACGCCGGCATAACCCGACGCCATGCCACGCTTGATGAACAGAACCGTGCCAGCATTTTCGACATCCAGAATTGGCATACCGTAAATGGCTGACGTTTTGTCCGTTTTGGCCGCCGGGTTGGTCACATCGTTCGCGCCGATCACAAACGCCACATCCGCCTGGCTGAACTCGGAATTAATGTCTTCCAACTCGAACACTTCATCATAGGGCACATTTGCCTCGGCCAGCAGAACATTCATGTGCCCCGGCATGCGCCCTGCCACCGGATGGATGGCGTATTTGATCTCGACGCCCTCTTCCTTGAGCTTGTCACACATCTCGCGCAGCGCGTGCTGGGCCTGGGCCACAGCCATGCCGTAACCGGGCACGATGATCACTTTGCCAGCGTTCTTCATCAGATAGGCAGCATCGTCAGCAGAACCGGTCTTCACCGGACGCGTCTCTTCAACCGCGTCGCCGCCAGCCGCTGCATCATCGGCGCCAAAGCCACCAAGTATCACTGAGATGAACGACCGGTTCATCGCCTTACACATGATGTAGCTGAGGATCGCACCCGATGAGCCCACGAGAGCGCCCGTAATGATCAACGCCAGATTGCCCAGCGTGAACCCGATGCCAGCCGCGGCCCAACCGGAATAAGAGTTGAGCATGGACACAACCACCGGCATGTCAGCGCCACCAATTGGGATGATGATGAGCACACCCAGCACAAGCGCCAGAACGGTGATGACCCAGAAAAGCGTAGTGCTCTCACTGCCCGCGAAAATCGCGATGAGAACAACGATTGCGATCAACAAACCTGCATTTAAGAGGTGCCGCGATGGCAAAATGATCGGCTTGCCAGACATGCGCCCAGACATCTTGGCAAAGGCAATGATAGATCCGGTGAAAGTGATCGCGCCAATTGCCGCGCCCAGAGCCATCTCGATAAGAGCTGCGGACTGAATGCTGGCGCCATCTGCAGTAACATCCAAAATGTTAAACGCGCCCGGTGCATAAAGCGCGGCCGCGGCCACCATAACGGCGGACATGCCAACGAGACTGTGGAAACCGGCCACCAGCTCAGGCATTTGTGTCATCGCAATGCGCTTGGCGATCACAGCACCGACACCGCCGCCAATGGCAACACCAAGCAGGATCAAAACCCAGCCGCCAAAGCCTGGCGCTGCTAGAAACAGGGTTGTGAGCACGGCGATGGCAATGCCGACCATGCCGTAATTGTTGCCCATGCGTGCGGTTTCGGGATGCGAAAGCCCCCGCAGCGCCATGATGAACAGGACCCCCGACAGGAGGTACAAAAGGGCCGTGACATTTTCCATGAAAGTTCTCCCCCGACCCTATCGTTCTTTTTTCTTGTACATGGCCAGCATGCGCTGGGTGACGAGGAAGCCCCCGAAGATGTTCACCGAAGCCAGAATAAGCCCTATGAAACCGAACGTGGTCGCCGCGCCGGAAGCCGTGGAAATGCCAACCGCAAGCAGTGCCCCCACAATGATGACAGACGAGATTGCGTTGGTCACGCTCATAAGCGGCGTGTGAAGCGCCGGCGTCACCTGCCACACAACGTAGTAGCCAACGAAAATAGCCATCACAAAAATGGCGAAGCGGAACACGAATGGATCCACGCCGGTGGCCGCTGAAACCGCACCGGCAATCCCTTCAGCCACAACGGGTTGTGCCGCAGCTTCGCGGCTCAAATCGGCGGCGGCAGCAGCCAGCTCGCTGGCCTTTTCAGCCAAGGAGGCCGCGCCGTCGGCCACCGCGTTCATGTCAGAATGTTCAGCCATTATGCAGCTCCCTTACTGTCGGATGCAGCGAATGCGGGGTGAACCACTTCGCCACCATGGGTCAGCAGCGTTGCTGCAATGAGCTCATCTTCGCGGTCGAGCTTGAGCGTCGGACCATTGTCTCCGGTTTCAATCATGGTTTCGAGGAAGGCCAACAGGTTCTTGGCGTATAGCTGCGATGCGGTCGCGCCAATTCGGCCAGCCATGTTCGGATAACCCACAATGGAAACACCATTGTCGGTGGTGACAATCTCACCCTCTTTGGCGCCCTCAACATTACCGCCGCGTTCAACCGCAAGGTCCACAATCACTGAGCCGGAACTCATCGCTGCCACCATATCAGCGCTCACCAGCTTGGGCGCGGGACGCCCGGGAATGAGTGCGGTGGTGATGACCATGTCCTGCTTGGCGATATGGCCTGCAACAAGGTCTGCCTGCGCCTTCTTCTCATCATCGGTCAACTCACGGGCATAGCCGCCCTCGCCCGATGCATCTTTGAGAGCCTCATGCATAATGAACTTCGCCCCCAGCGACTGAACCTGTTCGCCAGCTGCGGCACGCACATCGGTGGCCGTCACAACAGCACCCAGCCGCCGTGCAGTCGCGATGGCCTGCAGTCCGGCGACACCAGCACCCATGACGAAAACCCGTGCCGCCGGCACTGTTCCCGCAGCCGTCATCATCATTGGCAATGCCCGGTCATAAACCGCTGCACCTTCCACCACCGCC
>JBCBZX010000299.1:0-3860 GCA_039815105.1 Pseudomonadota bacterium | reverse complement strand
TTCAGAATTGGGCTCAGTTTCAAGAAGCTGCCAAAGGTGGCGTTGCGGCAGGCCGTCTTGCTGGCACAGTTATCAGCCGAAGCGAGCGCAATACCCGTACCGGCAATCGCATGGGCATTGTCACCTTTTCGGACGCGACGGGGCAGTTTGAGGCTGTGCTATTTTCGGAGCAATTGGATCGTTTTCGACCACTGCTCGAACCTGGCCAGTCGGTTGAGATGATTTGTAGCGCTGAAATTAGGGATGAGGGCATTTCTGTCAGGATTACTGAAGCCAAACCACTTCGCCTTGATGAGAAAACCCAAACCCGTCAGATGCGCGTGTTTGTGCGTGATGGCGACCCAATTGCTACATTGAGGCAACATCTTTCGGTTCGTGGAGATGATGAGGTAAGCGTCATCGTCATTGAAAATGATGGCGAAGCCGAGATTGAAGTCCGCCTGCCTGGGGGGTTCACGGTTACCAAACAGTTGGCCAATGCAATGCGGGCCATGGATGGAGTGGTGGACGTCGAGCTGGTCTGATAACGACCGGTTTATGCAACAACCAGCACGCACTTTTCGTCAGCACATATGGCGCACGCTTGTCCTTGGCGTGCCACTTATTGGTGTGCAACTGGCATCGGTGGCCATCCAAACCACCGATTTGGTGATGGTTGGCCGTTTGGGCGCCAGCCAGCTGGCGGGCGTTAGCCTGTCCGGCCATCTGATTTTTCTGTGTTTCTTCGCTGCCTTGGGGTTCAGCAACGCCGTTATGGCGGTGGGTGCCGAAGGCGAAGGGGCAGGGGAAACCCAGACTGTTCGCCGTTCAGCGCGCATGGGCATTTGGATTGTGACGGGCATCGCCCTTGTCTTTATGCCGGCCTACTGGAATGCGGAGCACGTTCTGCTCGCTTTTGGCCAAGCTCCGGAAGTTGCTTCGGTCGCGAAGGACTATCTGCGTATTGCCATGTTCTCAATGTTTCCGATCGTCTGGCTGTTGGTGGCACGGAGCTATCTGAGTGCCGTCGATCACACCCAGGTGCTGATGTGGGTTACTGTGATCGGTATCGCCCTCAACGCGATGCTCAATTACGCATTCATCTTTGGAAATTGGGGGGCGCCGGCCCTTGGTGTCCGTGGTGCTGCAATTGCCACGGTGGGCTCCAATGCCTTCATGCTGGCTGGAACGCTTGGCTATGCAGCGTGGCATCCGCGGCTCAAGCGCTACGAGATATTCCGCAAGCCGTTGCGGGGTGATGGCGCGATGATTCGCCGATTGCTCAGGGTGGGTTGGCCCATTTCGATCACGATCCTTGCCGAAGGCGGGTTGTTTATTGCGGCAAGTTTCCTCATCGGCTGGTTCGGAGTGTTGCAACTTGCAGCGCATACCATTGCGCTGCAGGTCGCTACGGTCGCATTTATGATCCCGTTTGGCCTGTCGGGTGCTGTGACCGTTCGGGTTGGGCAGGCCTACGGGCGCAATGATCGCGATGGCATTGGCAAGGCAGGCTTTGCAGGGCTGGCCCTGACGATTTTGGTGTCCGGCGCAGCGGCGCTGACCTTCCTGGTTTTTGCACCGCAGCTGGTGAGCCTGTTCATCGGTGACGATATTGAGAATGCGGCTCAGGTTGCGGCTTTGGCCATTCCGCTGCTCTATATCGCAGGCGCGTTTCAGCTGGCAGACGGGTTGCAAGTTATGTCTGCTGCCATTCTGCGGGGGTTGCAGGACACCAAAACACCTATGCTCATTGCTATCACCGGCTATTGGGGCGTTGGCATGATAGTGGGCGTCATATGCGGGTTCGGCATGGGCATGGGGGCCGTTGGAATGTGGCTCGGCTTAGCGGCAGGATTGCTCACTGCAGGTGTGTTGCTTGTCTGGCGTTTCGTGCAGCGAGATCATTATGGGCTCTTGCAAACCCGGCTGCCAGCCACGCCGCTCAAGGCATAAGTTTCCACTCAAGGCATAAATTACCACTATGGAAATTTTGGTTGCCAAGTTGGAAAGCCGCAGTTATACGCGCGGCATTCCACACGCAGGGTAGGCATATTCGGGGAGAAATCCCGATTGTGACCGTCCGGTGGGGCAAACGCCCTTCACATCCTGCGCCAGGCCCAACCGGTAAAGGATAAGTACCATGGCGCTGCCCGACTACAGCATTCGTCAGCTTTTGGAAGCTGGCTCTCATTTCGGTCATCAGACCCACCGTTGGAACCCCAAGATGAAACCTTTCATCTTTGGCGAACGCAACGGCATTCATATTCTCGATCTTGCCCAGTCCGTGCCTATGCTGCACCAGGCTTTGCAGGCTGTGCATGACACGGTTGCTAAAGGCGGCCGCGTTCTCTTTGTTGGCACCAAGCGTCAGGCATCTGAGATTATTGCAGACGCGGCCCAGCGCAGCGCGCAATATTATGTGAATGCCCGCTGGCTCGGCGGCATGCTGACCAACTGGAAGACCATTTCCAATTCGATTGCCCGCCTGCGCAAGCTGGAAGAGCTGCTGGCCGACGATAATGCCTCCTATACCAAAAAAGAGCGTCTCAACCTCACTCGTGAACTCGAAAAGCTCGAGCGCGCATTGGGTGGGATCAAAGACATGGGCGGCACGCCTGACCTTTTGTTTGTTATCGATACCAATAAGGAGGCCATTGCCATTCAAGAGGCGCGCCGCCTGAATATCCCCGTGGCTGCGATTCTCGACTCGAACTCGGATCCAGACGGCATCGCTTACCCAATTCCTGGCAATGATGACGCTGCCCGCGCTATCGCACTGTATTGCGATCTGGTGGCAAAGGCCGCGCTGTCCGGTATTGCCAAGCAGCAGGGTGCGATGGGCATGGATATGGGTGCTCAGGAGGTTGTGCAGGAGCAAACCATTCTCGAGCCTATTGCGGACGCCGCGCCTGCCGCCGTTGAGCCAGAAGCATCTGCGCCTGCTCAAGAAGAGGCCGTGGCTGCCGACGAAGCGCCAGCTGCTGAAGGCGCGATCTTTGAAGCACCTGCAGGCGAGCCAGACGATCTCAAGCAGATCTCCGGTGTGGGCCCTGTGCTCGAAGGCAAGTTGAACGCTCTTGGCGTCACCAAATTCGCTCAGGTTGCAGCATTCACCACTGACGATATTGCCAAGTTGGATGACGCGCTGTCGTTCAAAGGCCGCATCGACCGCGACAATTGGGTCGACCAGGCTGCTGAGTTGGCCAAAGGCTAAGTCTTTCGGGTCGCCTCCCGGCGGGCGGCCCACTCTCTGTGTGTGGCAGCACTGCAAAAGCTGTCATTTGAACCCCATATGATTGGCGAACCGGTTTCAGCCGGACCTGACCATACCGCCGCGTGAGCGACGCGGATTATTCGAGGAAAAACAGATGAACATCACCGCAAGCATGGTGAAAGAGCTGCGCGAGAAGTCTGGCGCAGGCATGATGGATTGTAAAAAGGCGTTGACCGAAAACGATGGCAATGTGGAAGCGGCGCTGGACTGGCTGCGCACAAAGGGCATCGCAAAAGCTGACAAGAAGGCAGGCCGCACGGCTGCTGAAGGTTTGGTGGGTATCGCGGCCGATGGCACAAAGGCTGCCGTCGTCGAAGTGAATTCGGAGACCGACTTTGTTGCCCGCAATGAGGGGTTCCAGACTATCGTTGGCGACATTGCAAAGACCGCACTTACCGCCGGTCAGGATGCGGAAACGCTTGCTGCGGCCACCATTTCCGGCGGCAACACGACAGTTGATGCAGCCATTAAAGACGCTGTCGGCACCATTGGTGAAAACATGAACCTGCGCCGTACCGCCCTTGTGGAGGTCAGCGACGGTGTCGTCGCGTCCTACATGCACAATGCGGTGACGGAAGGTTTGGGTAAGATTGGTGTCCTGGTGGCC